>NZ_JBZAYQ010000002.1:0-120398 GCF_058243025.1 Acinetobacter sp. 797_lipA
TTCTCTGATTTCAGAGGTATATTTTAATTTTGTCATCGGGATAGTCTCTCAGAATATTGACTCTCCGACAAACCCGGTACGGTTCAAAGTGACATATTCTCAAATACGGGTATCGGTTTATTTTGTTTAACGATAAAATTAACAACATAACCTTGATCTGTCTTCGTAAGTGTGTGGTTAGGAATGTAAGGATTAGTTTTCATGTTCTACCTTAATGGATGAATAATTTGTTCATAGGTCTAATAATTAGCTATCAAAATATGAAGTAAACTGATATCAGTCTTATTTTACACCTTATAGTGAAAAGTGTAGCAAGTTGCTACACAGTCATATAACGTCTTTTCCAAATATTTCATTCAAACGTTTTCTATTTTCTTTTACAAAATTTGGATTATTTTTTAGTTTATATTTCATTTCTCGCTTAAATTCACTCATTGAACTGCCAGCTACAGCAAAATCCATTTGGAACATAATATCATTCACTATCACATTTGCTTGAGATTCAGTTAAGCACCCTTCTGTCTTAAACCACTTACTAAACTGTTTATAATTTGGGTCGTTTGCATAGATGTACCAAGACCTTACAGTCATATCGAACTTCGCACCTAATTCTTTAACAAGCGCATTATCATCAAAATTGACGTCTAAATAGATTTGAGTCTTATCATTAGTATTAGATGCAATGACTTCAGTGGCGTGCCTATTAAGAATTTTAAATCGAACTCCGACAATAGGTCGACCTTTCTTGATGGTATCGTATTGTAATTGAAGACTAGTCCTATCATTAATTTCTTCAATAATTTTGTCTAAAACGTATCGTCTAAAATCAACCCAACGATCATATTTTTTCTCCCCAATATCAATTAATGCTTTGATATTCTCCAGTGAAAGTTCAACCTCATAAGAATCTTGATTAGCATACTTAAATTCATTTTTGATAAAGTATGAATACAAACTCATACTGGTTACGGAGTCCAAAGCAAATAAATCTTTCAATTGATAAGTCGTAAAATTTCCATTTGCTAAACGAGTAAAATATGGCAGTACTTCACTGGTGAAACGTATCTGCAAAGCATTTTTAGCATCATCTTCCCAACGGAGTTCACGAATAATTGGAACTACTGAGTGTACTTTTTTAACTTTACGCTTATTGTCATCCACGGGCTCTTCAATTACAAAATGAGCTACTCGTGATGATAATTCTTTATAAATACGATCAATAGCAACATTAATGGAATTCTTTTTGTCTAATCCTAATAATTCACCTAAATCATCTTTATGCAAATAAATATAAGTTTGCTCTGTAATTTCACGATCTTGATTATTCTTCTCACCATAATTTGCAACAGCCATTGCATAAAGTAGAGCTTTATACTCATTAGATGATAATTCAATGGGTCTAATCAGACGGTTACTTGTACTGACTACTCCATTATGTCGAATATTACCAATACAATAAGGTAGATGTTCTAATTCTTCTGGTTCGTTGTGATTACTCATAAGTGGAAAGATTAAAATATTTTCTATATGTTATACACAAAAGTGGAAGAAGATGCAAACCGCTCACTATTTTCACTTTCTTATATTAAGTTTACTCAGTTTATGACCATCAAACACCCTAAGAGTGGAAGAAGTGTCACTATAAAAGTGCAATTTAGATACTATTCAATCTTATGGTGGAATAAATATAGAATTAAACACTTATAAGTGACAATTCTTCCACCTTTGATAGTTCATCCTTGTCGATAAAGCAATTAACTTGAAAGTAGGACTAGCCTATAACATATCTAAAGTGGAATTACTTCATAAATATTCCACCATTCAAGTGACAAACCTTCCACCATTCAGATATTCTTGACTATCAAACATCATGTTATCAATTAAATTTTAAACAAATAGTTTATCCACAGAATCAAAAACATCTAATGACAAGCCTTCCACCTTTATTCTAAGAAAAGCAAACTTATCAACACCATAAACAATTGAATTATAATATTTTAAACTAAAAAATCCACGTTAAAATAAATCATAATGACAAGTCTTCCACCATAGTGACAAGTCTTCCACTTATCAGTGACAGACCTTCCACTCATTAGTGACAAGCCTTCCACTTGTCAGTGACAGACCTTCCACTTATCAATGACAGACCTTCCACTTATTAGTGACATGTCTTCCACTTTAAAAATCATATCTATTTGTTTTTAAACAAATAAAATATGTCTAATTATAATTAACTAATTAACTAATTAATACTAATTAAAATTAGCTAGCTATATTTTTAAAAAAGTTAAATTTTTTTCCACTTCTTTTAAATTTAAAAATATGACAAAGGAACTGTAGCAAGTTGCTACAAATAACTTTATATTAAATGAAATCAAAGTAAATTCCTTAATACAAATATGTCAACTAAAATCATTGCTGTAGCTAATCATAAGGGTGGTTGCGGGAAAACAACTACCGTAGTACATCTTGCTTCAGAACTTGCTGAATTAGGAAATAAAGTCTTAGTCATTGATCTTGATCCACAAGCAAATGCAAGTTTACATATAGGATTAAGACACCCTAGCGAAGTTGAAACTACATCAGCTGAATTACTTATTGGTGATATAAGTCTATTATCGGAAGCATTAGAAGAAGAAACAAAATTTAAGAATGTTTCCTTAATATATGGCTCATTAACTCTTGGTAAAACTGAAGATCAATTGAAAGATGATGTACCAAGACCATCCGAGGAACTTTCAAATAAATTGGAAATTCTAGAAGGATTATATGACTACATTCTTATTGATTGCCCTCCGAGCTTAAAATTACTAACTAGCAATGCTTTAGCTGCTTCGACACATGTTATTGTCCCAATTGAATCTGGTTCACAATACGGTCTCTATGGTGTTACTGATTTAATTAATCATTTAAGTAAAATTAGAAGAGTTAACCCTAAATTAGAACTCTTAGGTGCTTTATTAATTAAACATGATGAGCGTCATAATGTATGTAAATTAATAAAAGATGAAGCTTTTAATCAAGTTGGAGAATTATTGCATACCACAATTCCAATGAGCACTAAGGTTAATCAAGCTGCAATTTTGCAACAACCTTTATTATCTGTTGATAAAAACTCAAAAGTTAGAAAAGCTTTTGAAAATTTAGCACAAGAAATTGTTCAACGTGTCGGATAATATAATTCTGGAAATACTATGGTAAGTAATAAAGAGCTATTGGCTAAACGTCTTCAGCAAAATACTCAAAAGCATCAAAATGCCCAAAAGGAGCATATAAAAGATGTCAAAGAGCTAAGACGTAATGTACAAATTACAGATATTCAAGCTAGTCCGAACCAGCCTCGAAAACTCTTTAATCAACAAGATATTGAAGATTTAGCAGCATCAATTGAGGAAATAGGGCTATTGCAACCAATTGCGGTTCGTAGAATAAATGATAAATATGAGTTGATTGCTGGTGAAAGACGATTGAAAGCTCACCAATTTCTCAATAAGAACACCATTGAAGTAATCATTATTGATGCATCAGATGAAGAAGTTGCTTTATTAACATTAGCTGAAAATTTAAAGCGAGAAGATCTGACAGATTATGAAATATATGTTGGATTAACTTCTTTGGATGAAAAATTAAAAAAAAATAAGCAGAAGTTAGCAAAGTCATTAGGTATGAATCGTGAAGATATGTATAAATATTTATCTTTTGAAAAATTACCTGGAGAGTTGATTGAAGATTTGGAAAAACAGCCGTCATTATTAGCACGGACTGCTGCTACAGCAGTGAAAAAGTTTCTATCAGATCATGAAGAAAACCATGAATATGCTAAAGAAGCATTATTCGAAGCCTGGTCATATCTGCTTAAAAAAGAAGTTGAACAGACAAAATTGGCATCACTAGCTGAAAAAATCTTTAAGTCAAGAGAAACGAAAGATGTTATTCAAACTTCAATTGTACATAAAATTGAATATGATGGGAAAGTTGCTGGTAATATCAAATTTGACCATAATACATTAAAGGTATCTTTAAAAATCGGACAATTTGATGATCTAAATTTACAAGAATTAGAAACGTTCCTAAAACGAATGTTAGAAAAATAAAGTAAAAAATAGTGTAGCAAGTTGCTACACTATTTTTTTGTAATTGGGAAAAATTATATAGTTGTTTAGTCCCAGATTTTAATGGTGCAATATTCTCAGATAAATGGAAGGAAGCACTATGGGACAAGTTCTACACAGCATCGCCACAACGACATAGGCAGTGCGTCGAGCAATACAAAATAGTCAAGAGAGCTTAAGAACGCTAGCCAAGCGTTACGGCATCAATCAAAAGACCGTCGCAAAATGGAAGAAACGTACTTCAGTAGATGATCTTCAACCGGGCCAAAGAATCCTCGCTCAAGCGTGTTATCGCCTGAAGATGAGGCGGCAATTGTTGCTTTTCGAAAACGCACTTTGTTGCCGCTAGACGATTGCCTTTATGCATTGCAGCCCAGTATTCCTTATCTGACACGCTCGTCGTTACACCGCTGCTTGCAGCGGCATGGTATTTCACGACTACCTGAGGTACAAGGTGATCGCCCTGTCAGGAAGCGCTTCAAGAGCTACCCCATTGGTTACTTTCATATCGACATCGCTGAGATGCAAACAGCACAGGGTAAGCTTTATCTCTTCGTTGCCATTGATCGCACTTCCAAGTTCGCGTTCACTGAATTGCATACTAAAGCCAGTAAGATGGCGGCCGCGGAGTTCATGCGCAATCTGGTTAAGGCTGTGCCCTATAGAATCCATACGGGCTAACAGATAACGGCATCCAGTTCACGACCGCACCTGTGATCGCTACGCCTCTGAGCACATCTTTGATCGGATTTGTACTGAATGTGGCATTGAACATCGTCTTACCAAGGTTAAGCATCCATGGACCAATGGACAGGTCGAGAGGATGAACCGAACAATTAAAGAAGCTACTGTCAAACGGTTCCATTACGACGATCACACTCAGCTATGCATTTACCTTGCTGATTTTATTGCTGCATACAACTTCGGCCGCAGACTCAAAACACTCAGGGGCCTGACTCCCTACGAATTCATCTGCAAACAGTGGACAGATGAACCTGAACTTTTTAAGATTGATCCGATCCATCAAATGCCCGTACTAAACACTTTCCATCAAACTGAGTGATAGTAGTTTTTGTTGTGGGTGGGGATGATGCCAATTTACAGCAGCTGGCTCTGCAACTCGAATTACGAGGAACACGTTTTGTTAAACGCTTGAATGTCACCATTGCATCGCATACCGTATGTATGGATGCTGCGGTTCAGCCGTATCGGCAAGTTTTACAGCAGCAAGACTTTGCTCGTTTATGCACGGCCATGATTAGTGGTTCGGGTGGACATAAGTTTTTTAAGACCACAGACGCAGTGAACGCGCTAATTCACCAAATGAATCATCCAATTCACTGGGATGCTTGTTTAACTGCAATACAAGAAAATCAGCCTGATGTTGTCTTAGAAATTGGGCCGGGCAACGCCTTAAGTAAAATGCTCTTGGAGCGTAGTCCAAATTGTATTGTACGTGCGGTGGATGATTTTAAAAGTTGGTCTGGGTTGCTGGTATGGTTAGAAAAACAGAACTTTGCATGAATTTGATAATGCATATCAAGGGTTCAAAAATTAGCGGTACTTGAATATTAGAGGGTAACATTCAAATACCGCATAAGTTTTCGATGTATGCGCAACATTTATACGCTAACGATATGATGTCATGCTTTTTATGTATTTGGGTTTAACGCATAAACATAAGCCTGTTGCGTCTGCCCATTCTCTAAAGTGACTTCAGTTAAAACACGCTGATATTCACTTCCTTCAAATTCATCCAAGTTGTTCCACAGCGTATCTAATTGCTCTGAACTAAATATATATCCATCAACAGTTTGTCCATCTGGGCTTAGCATTAGCCCAGGAAAGCCAAGTTCTGCTCCCCAACCTGCTTCCTTAAGCAAACCTTTCACAGAGCCTTTGCTCCATGTACCAGCAATCACTTCTAAAATATGAGCATTGGGTTTGTTTGGTCCTAAAGTACCGTAAACAAATAAGTGTTGTTGCATGATGTAAATATTCCTAATGGGTAACAGATGGAGAATGAAGCGGTTTTATTGAAAAAATAACGATGAGTGCAATTAGAATCAGAAAAATATTTAATATAACGATGCCATTCCAGCCATGGCTTTGCCAGATATTTCCGCCATACGCACCTACAATGCTTGAACCTAAATAATAAAAAAGCAGATATAAAGAAGTAGCATGACCTTTATTAGATATTGCGAGTTCTCCAACTCGACTGCTGGCAATGGCATGGGCAATGAAAAAGCCAGTGGTCACACAGCCAATCCCGAGAATAATCAAAAACAACGAGGCAGAAAGAGTGAGTAGCACGCCTAAGAGCATGCACAAAAAGCCCAAAACCATTAACTGCTTTTTGCCTATTCGGTCTGCAATATGGCCTGCAATCGAAGAGGAAATAATACCCAAACTATAAGATAAAAAAATGAGGCTAATCTGGGTTTGGCTTAAATGATATGGTGCTGCAAACAGTCTGAAGGTCACATAGTTAAACAGCGTGACAAATACACTGGTGAGTAAAAAGCCAATTCCATAGATTTTTAACAGTCGTGTATGACTTAAGTGTGCATACCATGCATGTAGATGGAACTTAAAAGAAATACTTTGCTGGGCAATGAAATTTCGTGAATTGGGTAAGAGTCTCAAAAAACCTAATGCACAGAACAGACAGATGACGCCGAGAATGGCCATGGAAATACGCCACGAGAAAAACTCGGTCAAAATGCCCATGCCAACACGTCCCATCATGCCGCCAAATGCTGTGCCTGCAATATACAGCCCCATGGTTTTACTTAAGTTTTTGGGACTAATTTCTTCTGCAATCCAAGCCATTGCAACTGCGGGAACTCCACCTAGAACAAAACCCTCTAAGCTTCTTGAAACCATGAGCACATGCCAACTCGGTGAAATCGCGCATACCACATTGAGTATAGAAGCCAAAAGCATAGAGAAAAACATCAGGCCTTTTCTGCCCAATGTTTGTGAAAAGGCACTGGATAGCACGATCGACATGGCTAAAAAGCCTGTGGTTATGGACAGTGCTAGAGCACTTGCACTGGGTGCAATATGGAAACTCTGACTTAAATTAGGCAGTAAGGGTTGTACGCAATAAATCAGTGAAAAACTGGCAAAGCCCAACAAAAACAGCGCCATGCCCGCTCTTTTATATTCAACTGTACCTTGGCTGATGGTCTGTGGAATCGGCTGTTGAGGGGTAGACCAATCTGCTTCTAGTGAAGAGCTCAGTTTCATAACTTGGCGGATTTAAAATGGAGAGAAGCTTTATTTTAATAACTACATGCATATATGTATAATATATATAACTCAATAATGGTATAGCTTTAATATATGGAGTTGCGCAATATTCAATATTTTATTGCTATCGCGGAAGAGCAAAGTTTCTCTAAAGCAGCCTTACGTCTCGGCATAAGTCAGCCGCCGTTGAGTATGCAAATTAAAAAATTGGAAAGGGAAATCGGTGTAGAACTTTTTTATCGCTACTCTCATGGTGTAGCTCTGACACCAGCAGGGGAAACTTTTCTTAAAATGGTCTTGCCCGTTCAGAACCAACTGAAAAATGCGGTGAAATTGACCCAAAGTACGGCCAATGGCGAATTGGGAGAACTACGGCTCGGCTTTACAGGCACCTCAATTTTAAACACTTTAATTCCAACAGCCATTCAAGCATTTCAACAGCAATACCCTCAGGTGAATTTGGTATTAAAAGAAGCCAATTCTTTGATTTTGATTGAGAGTTTGTTGAATAATGAATTAGACATTGCGATTGTGCGACCACCTGCGCAGTATCCTAAAGCCATTACGATTAGTAATTTGATCGATGAAAAATTGATTGCAGCCTTGCCGATTCAATATCCCGCAGAAGATGAGGTGATAGATTTGGCAGAGTTTAAGTATGAAAGCTTTATTGTCTCACCACCAGAGGTGAGTGCGGGGCTGTATGCTGCGATTTTAAATAGCTGCCAACAGCATGGCTTCACGCCTAAAATTGGACAGCAAGCCCCTCAGATTGTTTCAATTTTATCGTTGGTTGCGGCGAATTTGGGCATTTCTTTGGTGCCTGAGTCCACCCAACAGCTCAAAATTGAAGGGATTAAATATAAATACCTGAAGAATAAGACCGCGACAATTGGACTCGGTATTGCGTTCAAGGCGGATTTGCATAGCCAACCTGCAATCAACTTTTCCAGTTTATTGAATAGTATTGTGAGGCAGCATCATCATTTAAAAGGTGCGCTGTAATTCACTCTATGTCGTTTTAAATATGAATTGTCAGCACGTCACTCGCGGAGTCAAATAGCCATTTAAATAAGATCAGAAAGTCTGTTCTCGATTCAGCACCACAACATGTCTAGACGGCTATATTTAAGCGATCTAGAGGAAAATATGCATAAAAAATGTCTATGTCGCTAATTTACGATTCTTTTTAAAGCTGCGTAATCCTTCAAGCATGAGGGTGAAAACTGCGAGCGAAATAGCGATATAGGTTGGCCATTCTGCTGAAGTAATGCTTTCCCCTAAGGCGTTTGAAACCGCCACTAACAATATCGGTTCAACATAAACCAACAGTCCAAACAGGTTTAAGTTTAAATGCAGGGCAGACAAGGACTGAAATGCTAAAGCCGACGCACTAATAACACTAAATATAAAAAAAGTGGAAGAATAATTTACTAAGTTATTGTTTTTATGTTTATGCTTGTTTTATATGTGTATGAGAATAACTTCTGATTACTAGTTTTTACCTGAAATATACCGATTGAAAGATTCTGATATGTGCTGAAAAAACAGGAGGTTTTAAATTGGTAAACTATACATTCTCATCATGATTTTAAGCAGCCATTGAAGAAGAAGTTGATCAAGGTTTTGGAGAATCCTCGCATTCCCAAAAACAAGCTGTTAGGACATCCTAATCGCTACAAGATCAAAATTCGCAGCATTAGTTATCGTTTGGTTTATGAAGTCATTGATGATGAAGTAGTTGTCCTCGTGATTGCTGTAGGCAGACGTGAAAACAATGCTGTCTATGATGATGCCAACTCTCGTCATTCATAAATGATGTAATGCCCATAAGCTGATAGTGTCTATGAAAACACTCAAAGTAGGTAAGTTTCAGTAACATACTCATCTTATTCGGTAACGACAGTCAGTTTCCTGTCCGAGCTGAACCTAGTAAGAGTAAAGGTGGCGGTAATCCTATTATATCTGAGCAATACAAAGCCAATCCCTCGAAATTTAAGTATTACGATAATTTCGGTATCTCAAAGATATACGACAAGTAATGTCGACGTGCTACTTACTTACTCATGTGCTTGTTGGTAGTATTGCCTTAATGAAAATACCTGCATAATCATAGGATTCAATATGGCTCGTACTCCAAAGCAAACCAAACAAGAACCCTTAGAGGTTGTGTTATGGAAGACAGCAGACAAACTTCGTAAAAATATTGATGCTGCAGAGTACAAGCATGTAGTCCTTGGTTTAATCTTCCTCAAATACATTAGCGACACATTTGAAGCTCACTACAATCTGCTTGTAGAAGGCGAAGGAGAGTTTGCAGGAGCTGACCCTGAAGACCGTGATGAATACACTGCATACAACGTCTTCTTCGTTCCTGAGAATGCACGTTGGTCATTCCTGTTAAACCAAGCCAAACAACCTAACATTGGCAAGTTAGTCGATGATGCAATGGAAGCCATCGAGAATGACAACCCTCAATTGAAAGGTGTACTTCCTAAAGTCTATGCACGTCAGAATCTCGATCCTACGAGCCTAGGAGAGCTGATTGATCTGATTGGTAACATTGCACTAGGCGATGCGAAATCGCGCTCTGCTGACGTTCTAGGGCACGTATTTGAATACTTCCTGGGTGAGTTCGCTTTAGCTGAAGGCAAGCAAGGTGGGCAGTTCTACACGCCTAAATCTATTGTGAGCCTATTGGTCAATATGCTTGAGCCATACAAAGGACGTGTATTCGATCCTTGCTGTGGTTCGGGCGGTATGTTCGTACAGTCTGAGAAGTTCGTAGAATCGCATCAGGGGTTGGTAGATGACATCTCCATCTATGGTCAAGAAAGTAACCAGACCACTTGGCGTTTGGCCAAGATGAACCTGGCAATTCGTGGCATTAATTCAGAGCATGTGAAATGGAACTCTGAGGGTTCATTCCTCAACGATGCACACAAAGACCTTAAAGCGGATTACATCATTGCGAATCCACCATTCAACGTCTCTGACTGGAGTGGTGAGCAATTAGTAGGTGATGCTCGCTGGCAGCTTGGTACACCACCTGCAGGTAATGCGAACTTCGCTTGGATGCAACACTTCTTGTATCACATGAGTCCTAAAGGTCAGGCAGGTGTAGTCCTTGCGAAAGGTGCGCTTACTTCTAAGACCAGTGGCGAAGGTGAGATTCGTAAAGCCTTGGTTTCTGAAGCCAATGTCATTGACTGTATTGTGAACCTACCTGCCAAGCTATTCCTGAACACACAGATTCCTGCAGCTTTATGGTTTATGCGTCGTGATCGTGTTGGTTCAACCCAATACAAAGATCGTAGCAATGAAATCCTATTCATTGATGCTCGTAACTTAGGGCATCTCATTAACCGCAGAACAAAAGTATTGTCTGATGAAGACATTAAGCTGATCACGGACACTTACCACAACTGGCGTAACAAAGACGGTGAGTACGAAGATGTGGCAGGCTTCTGTGCATCTGTCCCGCTTGAGAAAGTGGCTGAGCTGGATTATGTGCTTACCCCAGGTCGTTATGTTGGTTTAGCCGATGACGAGGACGAGTTCGACTTTAAGGAACGCTTCACCAGTTTGAAAGTAGAGTTTGAGGCGCAGCTTGCAGAGGAAGCGAAGCTAAACCAAGCCATTGCTGAGAACTTGGCGAAGGTGACTGTATGAGTGATAGTGTACCTTTTGGCAGTTTGCTAGCCAAGATTATCGATAACCGAGGAAAAACCTGCCCAACCAGTGAAGATGGTATACCACTGATTGCTACAAACTGTATTAAGAATGAGCACCTGTATCCGGTCTATGAGAAAGTTAGATATGTTAGTCAAGAGATTTATGACACTTGGTTTAGAGGACATCCTGAACCCGGTGATTTAATCTTCGTGCTTAAAGGCACTCCTGGTAGAGTAAATTGGGTTAACGATCCTGTAGATTTCTGTATAGCACAGGACATGGTTGCTTTAAGAGTTGATGAGAGCAAAGTCGACCCTAAATACCTGTTTGCTGTTCTTAGGTCATCACAGATACAACAAGAAATTGAGGGACTACATGTTGGTTCCTTAATTCCTCACTTTAAGAAATCAGATTTTGATGATCTTCAAATTCCATTAGTTGAACAAAAACTTCAAAAGTATATTGGTGATACGTATTTCAACTTGTCGTTAAAGATTGACTTATTGCATCGTCAGAATAAGACTTTGGAAGCCATGGCTGAAACACTGTTTCGTCAATGGTTTATTGAGGACGCGAAAGAGGATTGGGAAAAAGTAACTCTAGGAGAAGTAGTCAATATTACTTCTAGTAAACGTATCTTCTACTCAGAGTATGTTGATGAAGGCATTCCTTTTTACAGAAGTAAGGAAATTATAGAGCTCAACAAATCAGGTCAAACCAGAAGTGATCTTTTCATTTCAAATGAAAGATTTGATGAAATTGAGGCTAAGTTTGGTGCTCCAGTAGAAGGCGATATTTTGCTGACGTCAGTAGGAACTCTAGGTGTTACTTATCAAGTTAAAGCGAATGATAGATTCTACTTTAAAGATGGTAACTTAACTTGGTTTAAGGATTTTAAGCGTATCTCATCCAATATCATATTTTGTTGGCTTAACTCAAAAGATGGGAAAGAGCAGTTAGATAACATTAGTATTGGTAGCACACAAGCAGCTTTAACTATTCAAGGTCTAAAAAGCTTGGAACTTAACTTACCTTCCCCTGATGTAATACAGAAACTAGATGAGCAATTGGTGGGAATTTATCAAAAGGTACAAGCAAACCAAAGTCAGATCCAAACACTAGAAAACCTAAGAGACACGCTTCTACCAAAGTTGATGAGTGCTGAAGTGAGAGTCCAATACCAAACAGAAGAAGTTGCATAACATTGAGGTGAAGTCATTTGATGGCTTCTCCTTTTTTACATTCAGGGGTAAACATGAACAAGAAGCTAATAGGGGCTTTAATTGCAATCGTAGTCGTGATCTGTGGCTATTTGTATGCTTCGCCATATCTCGCCATCAATAACATTAAGAAAGCAGCAGAAGCAGGTGATACTGAAAAGCTATCAACCTACATTGATTATCCAAGCGTTCGAGAAAGCTTTAAATCTCAGGTGAAAGCCAGTGTTATGAAGGACATGGCGAATAGCAATAGTGATGGTTGGGAAGCATTAGGTGAAATGTTGGCTGTTGCTATGGTGGATAAAGTCGTTGATGCTATGGTGACACCTGAGGGTGTAACACTCATGCTTCAAGGTAAGGATATTCGTGATGCAATTAAGCAAGATTTGGCAACTGAAGATGTCAAGCAAGAACAGAATGTAAAGTTTGAGTCGAGTACTCGATATTTAACTATTAATGATTTTGAGTTAACGCTTAAGCGATTGGATACAGACAAGAAGCTGAAAGTGATTATGCATCGTAGTGGCTTAAGTTGGAAGGTAACCAAATTAGCTTTAGACCTAGATCAGAATTCAGTTGCTTTGGATCAAGAATCTAATCTTCAAGATACATCAAGCGAACAAGTACTTGAGGCAAAAGTACAAGATCGACCAACAATATCTCAAACGATCTTTAATCACTCTGGTGCTCAAGTCGGTAAAGTCATGGAATTTTGCTATCGTGATCCATGTTCTGTTGCACAGGTCAAAGGATTTGAAATATTAAGCCAAACTCCAAATGACGTAGATATCGAATTGACCTTATTGGGTGGAAGCAAAGGGTGGGAGGATGAGTCTACTGAGTGGAATGATGCTACTCATACAATCCAAATTACTTGCTCTATTGAGAAGCCGACAGTTCGTATGGAAGGACAAGTGACAGTAGTCCCATTGAACAAAGATCTAGGTGTACCAGGCGTTTTGATGTCGGATGCTGAAATTTATGCTCATGCGTGTCATGGCGATTTCAATGGAACACTAGAAGAAATGACAACGAATTACGGCTACAACGTACATACTGATTAAAGAAGAAGTGAGCAAGGGGGGGAGGATAGTGACTAAGATGACTGAATCAGACATTGAGCTGATGGCGATAGAGCAACTGGAGGGAATGGGCTATAGCTATGTGTATGGTCCTGATATTGAATCCAAGGGAAGCAATCCTCTGCGAAGCTATAAGCAGGTCATCTTAGAAGCCAAGGTGCTAGAAGCATTACAGCGTCTGAATCCTCATTTGAGCGAAGATAAATGCATTGAAGCACTGAAGCAAGTCACCAATCTGCACTCCCCGGATATGCTCAGTAACAACCAAGCATTTCATCGCTTGCTGACCGAAGGTGTAAACATCGAAGTCAGTAAGGATGGTAATACTCAAGGTGAGTATGCTTGGCTGATTGATTTCAATGAACCAACCAACAACGAATTTCTGGTTATCAACCAAGTCACCATCAAAGAGGATCGCTGGACCAGACGACCAGACTTGATCCTGTATGTGAATGGCTTACCTTTGGTGGTCATTGAGCTTAAGAATGCTACTGATGAAAATGCTACTGTAGATGGCGCTTACAGGCAGATTCAGACCTACCAAAGCCAAATCCCTAGTCTGTTTACCTACAACGCCTTTAACGTCATCTCTGATGGTTTAGAGGCGAAAGCAGGAACGGTCTCAGCAGATCTCAGTCGGTACATGGCTTGGAAGACGACTAATGGACAAACCAAGGCAAAGAGTACTCAGGCACAGCTCGAGGTCTTACTACATGGGTTGCTGAATCCAGTGACTTTACTGGACATGATCAGGCACTTCATTGTGTTTGAATCCAATAAACAAGAAGATGCCAATGGCTTGATCACCATCAAAACCATCAAGAAGATGGCTGCATACCATCAGTACTATGCAGTGAATGCAGCAGTCCTCTCTACTATTCGTGCGTCTGCAGTGAACTCGGACTCGAAGTCTGCAGAAGTCGCAATGCAACAGCAAGGTAGAAGCAAGCTGGAGCTGGTCCAGCAACAAGCTGTAGGTGACAAGAAGGCAGGTGTTGTTTGGCATACACAAGGCTCAGGCAAGTCTCTGTCCATGGTTTTCTATACAGGTAAGATTGTCTTGGCTTTGGATAATCCAACTGTTGTTGTGATTACAGACCGTAATGATTTGGATGATCAGCTCTTTGGAACCTTTGCTGCATCCAGCCAATTACTTCGTCAAACACCTAAGCAGGCAGAGAATAGAGATGAGCTCAAAGAGCTGCTTAAGGTGGGTTCAGGTGGGGTGATCTTCACCACTATCCAGAAGTTCCAACCTGATGATGGTGGCAGTGTCTATGAGCAACTCTCAGACCGAACCAATATTGTCGTAATAGCAGACGAAGCACATCGTTCTCAGTATGGCTTCAATGCAAAAGAGGTCGATGTCAAAGACGAGAATGGCAAGGTTGTCGGTAAGCGGACTGTCTATGGTTTTGCCAAGTACATGCGTGATGCTTTACCGAATGCCACTTACCTTGGCTTCACAGGAACACCAATTGAGAAGACTGACGTCAACACGCCTGCAGTCTTTGGTAACTATGTCGACATCTATGACATCTCTCAGGCGGTAGAGGATGGCGCCACTGTTCGTATCTTCTATGAAAGCCGACTCGCCAAGATTGCCATCAGTGAGGAAGGCAAAGAACTAATTGAGGACTTTGACGACCAGTTCACCGAAGACGATCTAAACCAGACACAAAAAGAACGGGCAAAGTGGGCAAGAGTCGAAGGACTCATTGGTAGTAAAGAACGTGTCAAAGCCATTGCCAAAGACATCGTAGAACACTTTGAGCAGCGTCTAAAAGCCAATGCAAACCAAGGTAAAGGCATGATCGTCAGCATGTCTCGTAGGATTGCTGTAGCTCTCTACAACGAGATTGTAGCAATCAAACCAGAATGGCATAGTGATGACTTGCACGATGGTGTAATCAAGGTCGTGATGACCTCATCTGCTTCGGATGGTGAAGAAATTGCCAAGCACCATACGACCAAGCAGCAGCGTCAAATTCTGGCTAATCGTATGAAGGACAATGATGACAAGCTGAAGCTCGTGATTGTTCGTGATATGTGGCTGACTGGTTTCGATGCACCGAGTATGCACACGCTCTACATCGACAAGCCAATGAAAGGTCATAACCTCATGCAAGCCATTGCACGAGTAAACCGTGTCTATAAAGACAAGATTGGTGGTCTGGTCGTAGATTACCTCGGTATTGCATCAGATCTGAAAGAGGCTCTATCCTTCTACTCTGAGGCAGGTGGTAAGGGTGATCCTGCACTGGTTCAGGACGAAGCTGCAACCATCCTGCAAGAGAAGCTTGAAGTGCTTGATGGCATTATGCATGGCTTTAATTATCAGGAATATTTCACAGCAGATACCTCTCGTAAGTTGAACATCATTCTGGAAGCTGAGGAACACATCCTTGGTGTAGATCAGGGCGAAGGTAAGACCCGATTCCTCAATGCTGTATCAGCCATGTCTCAAGCATTTGCATTAGCTGTACCTCACCCAAGTGCGATGGAAGCAGCGCCAGTGGTTGCATTCTTCCAGGCTGTGAAAGCACGACTGGCCAAGTTCAGTGATGGTTCAGGAAAAATCTCAGGACTGAGCAATGCTGAATTAGAAGCCAAGGTCAAACAGACCATTGACCAGGCGCTTGTGACTGAACAGGTAGTCGACATCTTTGATGCTGCAGGAATCCAAAAACCAGACATCTCAATTCTCTCTGATGAGTTCATGCAGGAGATGAAAGGATACAAGCACAAGAACATTGCACTGGAAACCCTGAAGAAATTGCTCAGTGATGAAATCAAGGTAAGAGAACAGCGCAGCGTTACCCAGGGTAAGAAGCTGATGGATATGCTGAGCTCTGCCATTAAGGGCTATCAGAACAAGGTGCTGACTGCAGCCGAAGTAATTGATGAACTCATCAAGTTGGCTAAGGCAATCCAAGAGTCAGACAAAATGGCAGAGGAACTCAACCTGACTGAATATGAATATGCGTTCTACTCTGCTGTCGCGGATAACGAGAGTGCTCGGGAGTTAATGCAGAAGGAGATCCTACGCGAACTCGCTGTTGTGCTGACTGAGTCTATTCGTAAGAACGTAACCTTGGATTGGACCATCAAAGAAGCTGCCAGGGCGAAGCTGAGAGTCATTGTGAAGCGTCTACTCAAGAAGTATGGCTATCCACCTGATATGGCTTTACTGGCGACAGAGACTGTACTTGAACAGGCAGAGCAATTGGCTGAAGAATTAGCAACGGCAGCTTAATTCATATCACCAAACAATAACTAAAATGTGTGCTTCATAGAGATCGTTTCAATTTAGCGATCTCTAAATCCATCTTGTAGTTCAATCAGAAGTATTTTCTCAAGATCAGCGTAGCTCTCGCCTACTGCAGCTTTCTTGCTAGCAATAACAGAAAACTAAAAAAAAGTGGAAGAATATTTGAAATTTAGATCAACTTTAATAAGAAAAACCTATGTATTTGTTGAGAATTGTAATTTTGAGAAAATTTAGTTGATAGATTAAATGTATTTTCATATAAAAAGATATGCTCATTTTTTATATCGATAAAAATGTTAAAATTTGACTATTTAGTAAAAAATATTGAGATTTTTATAGGGCAATTTATCATGCCCTTTTGCTTTGACCGACCAAATGTTCTGCTTGAGATAGTAAAAATTAACTCAGAACTACTAAAAATCAAAAAGATTAAACAGAGTCAGAAAGTAGTAGTACAGGCAAAGTTCAAAGTAATCTACGTCAAAATTTGGCAAAAAATCTTGCTATTGATGCAAAGGGAGCCAGGATTACGTGTGCATTCTAATTATGTTGCAATCTTACAGCTGATACATAATCTTGATGATTTTATCGAAAAATCACAGCAACACTTGTGCTTTGAAAGGAAAGCTCAGAAAGAGCTGGATGCTAAATTTTTTGCTCGATTTTTTAAGCTAACAAAGAATTCAATAAAAGATCAACTTTTACAAAATTGTTTAGATCGTAATGAATTTAGACAATGCAATGTGATAAAAAATTAAGCGAAAATGAATATGCCGAAGATTGACGCAGAAGAGCACTTTTTAGATTTAGCAGAAAAATTCCAAAAAGATTATTGTCTGTTACATGATGATGTTGTGAATACACAATTTATTGATCTATCAGATGATTTGTATAAAGAAGTCTACGCGCTATACAAATTAGCACAACAAATTTATAGCTATATATCAGGCTCCAGACAGATCGGTAAGTATTCTTTTTTGGCTGCTTTGAGTTATTTTTCATGTCCGAATATTAGTAATACTCAAGAGTTGTCGTCTGTACGTTATTTGATTTTGCAAGCGAGTTTTTTAACATATCGGCAGTATCAAGAATTTGCAAAAATTGATAAAGCTGAGAATAAGCAAAAACATGTTTGTGATCTCTTTCGCTATGTCTCACGATATGTTCTGGATTCTAATCATGCTGAATTATTTCAAGAATGCAGTGAGCTACTAAATCGCTATGTCACGTACGAACGTAATTTGAAAAAAGAGGATCGTAATCAACTTTTTAATATTAAAGATTTCAAACAAGTACAAGTCATAGAGTATTTATCGGCTCTATTAATAATTTTTAAAAGACTAGATGATCGTCGTGTAGTTCATCGTCAGCGTAAGTCAAAAAAAAGCAAAGTTTTGGAATGGCCAACTAAAAATGAACTCAAAAAATTTCGTGAAATAAAATCAGGTAAGCATGAAGATATCGGACATAACGCAAAGATCAGTTTTTATGATGCCTCTCTTTACAAAGATGAAGATGGTGAAATTGAGTTATTGGACACTGAAGTAGAATTATACTCTGAAGATGAAAAAACTAAAAATTTTAATCATTTAATTAGTGATTATGCTGCGTATTACACGCGGCATCGCCAACGCCGTCATGCGCCATTTATTACAAATCCACATTATTTGGCGCCAGATATACTGAAGCAAATTGTTTATGTGCTAAGAGATGAATTATCAGGACAACCGAGGAATGCGGCGATCGCTGCTGCCTGTTTATTGTCTTTATTGACGGGATTATCACCCGTTGCACTGATGGATTTTAATGACCTTATTCAGGAGGGTACGTTGATTCAAAATGGTTCAAGTAGACGTCGCGAATATTTACTCAAATTAAATCTTAATATTACAGAGCAGAAGATTAAGAGCTTAAATGATGAGCGATGGAATGAAGTGATGACACATCAACTACATTTACCTTCTGCTTGGTTTGACTATATAGAACAAGCATCGAATCCAATAATTTCTTCAACAGACATTAATACAAAACTTAAGAATTGGCTTGATAATCGGTTTGTAGGTTCGATCACTGTTGAAAAACTGCAGGCTCAATTATATTTTCATATATATTATGAAACATATAATGAATATCTAGCTCATGTAATTGCTGGGCGGGATAGTCAGCATCACATGCCTGGTATCTATTATGGAGGGCTACCGAAAGCTCAACTCAGTAGCACATATCTAGCCTTTGTAGAAACAGCACTTACACCACATTCCTCGGAATTTACTGAAGACACGGCTGAACTAAAAATATTGCAACAACAATTCAAAGTGCAATCTGCATTATCTATCGGAAGGATAGGGAGCCAACTGGCACTTGAACCCAGTTTTGTGAAAGAGCAATTTGCTTTTTTACATAAACATTGCCAAGAAAATATTCAAAAAGATCAACATATCATTAATCAACTGAATGCATACGCATGTTGGATGTGGCATATCAGCTTGTTGAGTTTGGCAAGTCGGCCTAAAGAAAACCTGTTGGGGAATTTGGATGATTATTGTGTTGAGCTCAAGCTTTTATATGTGAATGATAAAAGAAATAGTAAAGCAAGAAAAGATGGTCGTTTTATCCCATTATCTGATTTTTTCATAAAAACACTGCAAAATTACACAGTCTTTTTAGAACAAATTATTGAAGCGTACGGTTCGTTTTTTAGACAAGTCTTTACAAAGAAAATTACTGTAAATGATCTTTTTGGCAAGGTCATTGATAGTAAAGATATCTTGCCGATAACTGTCAAAGAGTGGCAGAGCAGAAAAATTAAGTTAATCCCTTTATCTCGAAACTGGGTAAATTTATATATGGAAGGAATCTTTCCAAAGAATATGTATTCGAATTGGTTACGTCATTTTGATATGAATTTTTTGATGTATGCAGAAGAAAAAGAAGAAAAAGAAAAAAAAGAAGAAAAAAAAGAAGAAAAAACTGCTTTAGCATTCCATTTAATACAGGCTCTTTATGGTCATGATCAACGTGACCGAGAGGCTTTTCATCCGCATTCTTCACTTATTCCGAATGTCTATGTACAGCAAGCCCGCCAGCAATTGCAAGATAATGTCAAATTTTTATCGATTAAACACTTAGAGCGAAAATAGTTGTATGCAAAAAATCAAAGAACTAATAAAACCGCAACTAGATGATCTATTTGTTGATATTCATAAATTGGTGAAAAAGTCGCTAGATAGACAGCCTTCTTCACCTGAAGTATTGACGAAAGACATGCAGCAAAAACTTGATCAGCAGATCGCTGAAAAATGGCATGACATTAAAGATAGTGTTGATTGTTTGAGTCAAAAGTTGAGCCGAGACGAACAATCAAAACTGATGCAATTAACTGAAGATGAATTTAATAAAAGAAGGAGGCAATTCAACCAGAATGTAGATAAAAAATCATACAGAATTAAGCTAAATCCACATACGAAACGGATAGTACTGCCTAGAAAAATTGAAAGTACAGAGTCACGATTAGAACAGGGGCATCTACATATTTTGGTAGTCAAGGAATTAAGGCAGTATTGGCAAGATTCATTTGAATATTGGGATGAACCGAAGTACTTATGGGGAAATTTATGCTTAAGTTTTATATATATTTCAGGCTGTGCAGATGAACAGCATTTGATTACTATTCAGAAACAATTGCAGGATGCCATTGAGCTTGGTACAGATCTGAATTGTTTTCGGTTATACCATTCTGATTATCAAAAGATCACTAATCCATTGTTACTACATTATCGTGTTGAAAACTCTCAATATGGCAACGATGTAGAACAGGGAAAGTTGTACAAATGGAAACATGTTTTTTTTAACCCATATGCGCAGTTCATTTTACAATATTTAAAAAAGTTGAAAGCCACTCAGAAAGAATTTCGTCTGCAACATTCAGTTGAAGATTGTATTTTAGAAAGCTTGAGTAAGATAGGCAGGAAAAAAAGTCTTGGGGATCTGCAATATCAAATTAAACGCCGTGGATTTCGTGCATTTAATGATGTGCAAATGGTACTCGAATTTAATCCAAACCTTAGCCTAGATATATTTTTGAGTAATGTGCTTCAGCAAGAGATTAATACTGTCGCTTTAAGGCCATCCGAATTTAGATTGCTGTGGAATAATGATTACAATCAAGTCACAGAACAAGAGAGTCGCCCTATTCATTTTGAACAAGAGCAGTTACTTCCGGAAGTTCCGACTGCTCAAAGCAAATTACAAACGATTCCGTATGAGTTGATGTTGTTTGATCAAAAGAAACGTAAAGGTCAAAAAGTTGAGCGTTTAGATAAAAAGAGGAATAAAGAAGAACGCACGCTACGTTTTTGGCAAGAAACCAGAAGGGTGTTAGAGGAGAAGATAGTTGATGCTAATACGGAGGAAAAGTCTTTAATTGATGCTCAACTACGCTTAATTCACTGGTTAATGCATTTAAAAAAACGAGGGCTTCAATTATCAACTATTGAAAGCTACTTAGGATCGTTTGGTAAAGAATTTATATTTGAGATTTGGCTCAATAAATTAGATTTAAAGCAACAATCCATTGATGATTATGAGGATTTATATCGGCAGCTATTGAAATACAGCAGTGAACGTGATGAAAAAGCAGTTCAACGAGATTCGGTGAAAGGAAAAACCTCTCGTAAGATGCACCAAAGCGCAGAATACCGTTTTGGTCGCCTAAAAGATTTTCATCAATTCTGTATAGAGAATTATGATGCTCCAGGGGTATTGGTGTTACAGAATTCAAGTTTTAAGCATTTACAAATTTGCAATGCACGGCTAGTGAGTCCTTTGCTATTTGGCAAATTATTGGAAAAACTAGAAAATTTAAGTCAAGAGCCAACGGCATCAGAGTGGGTCGATCATCTGAGTTGTTTAAAGCTGATGTATTTACTAAGTTATAGAACTGGACTTCGATTAAATGAAGTTCGTTGTCTTAAAATACAAGATATTATTTGCCCAGAGTTACTTTGTAAAGAAAAAGAAAATACAGCTTTTAATAATATCACGCTTCATATTCAGAACAATTCATATCGCCGTCTGAAAACGCAAAGTGCAAATCGTCAAATACCTTTGAAAATTGCATTGTCAGAACATGAGTTTTTAGTAGTACAACGTTACATACAACATCGTTATGAGCAATATTTGGTTAATCAGCAGGATGATCTACTTTTTAGTGTGAATCATCGTGTATTAACTGATCAATGTATCAGCAAAATTACAGTAGATTTGTTTAGTCAAATATTAGGTATGCATCATGGCTTTAGTTTTCATACATTACGCCACAGTGCTGCTAACTATCTAGCAATAACTTTGCTCGGTTCAAAAGAAATGATCAAGACCTACACAGATTGTCCTTGGGTAAAAGCAAAAAAGATGAGGGATTTATTGTTTGGTATGAAAGCACGTGCTCAAGAAGAGATTATTCAACATAAATGGCAGGTGCTCGCCTCTTGGATGGGGCATAGCAGTATTGAGCAAACGGCTTCAAATTACCTTCATGTTTTGGATTTATTAGCAGTCGATCGAATTTATAATTCGCCGTGTATCATTTCAAAAAAAGTATTAGAACAGTGTTTTAGTCCAGTGAAGTCAAGTACAGACTACATAAACCTAAATCGTTATACTCAGCAGCAGAAATGGTTTAATTCTTATCAGCAAACACAGCCAGTTACGATTGCTGGCCGACAAGAAAAGAAGTTTAGTATCGAGAAGAGTAATCTGACACCTTTTCAACGTTTGATAAGTTTTAGAGAAGGTCGTTTAAGCGAAGATACTCAAGCTCAAGAATGGATGCAACGATGTCAATGGATGAGCAATAAATGGATGGATCGCCAAAAATTTAATTTAAAAACGAATTATGTTTATAGTAAGAATTTAGAAGAGAGTTGGTTTGATGAACTTTACGAAAAGGCTAAAAAACTGACTCGTCAAGATGAAATAATTCCTCTCCTTGATTTTCATTATAAAGATGATAGGCAGCAAGATGCACTGAAAGAAAAGAACATGTTTAAGGCGCTTAAAATATTATTATTACTTGGAAAACTGCGTAAGAATTTTCTACATTTTCAATGCCGAATGAAAGGTGATGAGCAACAAATTGTTAATTTTATTACTGGTATAGAGCCAATGTTAGGAGATCATCTGTATTTAGAAAAACAAAACTACCCAGTTAATTTGGGTGCTCCTGAGCGAACCGTTAAATTTAGTTTTCAAAGAGTTGTCGGTTCTAACAAAAAAAATGTTACTCCGCTGGTTATATTTAATTTAATGTTAAAAATGATGCAAGAAGATGAACTCTGGATCAAATAGCCTAAGCATCTTAAAAAGGGGAAATTTAAAAGCTTTAGCATCACAGTTTCGTCACTGGATTTTAGACACTAGTGTAAATTGGTAAATCGCTGAGCTAAAGTGTTGTAGTCCAAACTCGATATGACAGTTACCCATTTTATAGTGTGCCTGTCAGGTTAAATTTGAGCTAAATTATTCTCAGCCCAAATCCGCTTCCAATCAAATAATGATTCAAGTGGCGTGCCGCCTCTGCTCAATCTAATTCACAGTACCTAAAACAGGTATCAACTTCGGCCCAGCCATTCTCGCTTTGCTAATGATATCCACCAGCTCATAATAAGTCAGTTCAAACTTATCATCACTATCAAAAACATAAACCATGTTCTTGCCTTCATGTTCTTGCGGAGTAGGTGGTACAAATCGTTTCGGGATTAGGAGTTGAGTAATTTGTTCGTCAGTTAATTTAAATAAGTGCATGTTTTTATCCTACTCTAGGTAAGTCAGACCATTTTGTTAAATACGATGGTGATCTAAGGTTTTGATTCATGTGCCATGAGGCTTCTTGATTGTTGGCAATGCCTAGCGTAACGAGATTCTTCCCAAACCGTTCACTGATGGCTTCAATAACATCTGAAAGTTTTTCGCGCTCTTGCTTATGCGAATAGTCCGTGAATAGATCAGGCACAAATTTGGATTTATCCTTAATTTCTAAAAGTACGATTCCTGCCTTTTTATACTTAAAACCCTTCTTAAATATCTGATCGATACCTTTCATTGCAGCCTTGGTGATAAGTAACCAGTCGTCTGTATGCTCATGCATCTGAACTACGGTGTATGGAGTGTAACGCTCAGTCTTATCAAATCGACTGGTTTGAATATAAACCCCAATCATCTTGCAGATTGAGCCATCATCACGCATTCGCTTTACTGCTCTGGCTACATAGAGTCGCACCGAAGCCTTTAGATCATCCACTTCATACACAGGGCTGCCATATGAACGGCTGCTGATAATCTGCTTTTTGGCTACTGCATCATCAGTCAGGTCGATACAAGACAAACCCTGTAACTCAAGTACTGTCTTTTCCATGACGATGCTGAATTGCTTTTTAATTTCTTTAGGATTGGCGTTAATCAGATCTAGAACAGACTGGATGCCCATAGCATTGAGTTTCTTGCAGTTCTGCCTGCCGACTCCCCAAACATCAGATACATCGACTTGCGCCAGTAAAGTCTCAGCAGAGCACTGGTCCATATGAACTAAATTACACACGCCACCAAAATACTTGTTCTTCTTGGCTAAATGATTGGCAATCTTGGCTTCAGTTTTAGAGCGACCGATTCCAATACAGCAGGGTAGGCCTAACCATTGGAATGCTTTAGTTCTCATATCTTGCGCATATTCTGTCAGGTCAAATAAGTGCTCATACGTTGTGAGCTTTAGGAAGCATTCGTCAATTGAATAGACTTCTTGCTCTCCAGGTGCAACATAACTCCCGAGAAGCTCCATAAAGCGTCTGGACATTTCACCATACAGAGAGAAATTACTCGAGAGAACCTGAATGTTATGTTGTTTGATCAAATCCTGAATCTGAAATACAGGAACCCCCATCTTTATACCTAAGTCTTTTGCTTCTTGGCTTCTTGCCACGGCACAGCCATCGTTGTTGCTGAGCACAATGGTTGGGCAATCATTTAGGGCAGGGTTAAACACACGTTCACACGAGACGTAGCAATTATTCACGTCAACTAACGCAAATATCTCATTTTCACTTTTCATTTTTATTCTTCTTTTTATGAACGGTGATGAATACGTTTTAAATTAAAAGTCACTACACCCCAAATAGATATTGTCTGACTGTCGTTGGGAATGATGTGATTGTATCTAGGATTCTCAGCTTTTAACCAAAGGTCTGGAAGAGGGTAGTCTTCATCTCCGAAAATCTCTTTGATTTCAGACTTAGACATCTTGCTTGTAATCATTAACCGCTTAATTGTCGAAGCACTATTATCAATTAATGCAATTACGATATCGTAGTGCTTTGCTTCTATACTGCGATCAACAATGATCGGATCATTAATCTCAAAACCTGCATCAAGCATCGATTCACTGTCTACGTAAGCGATAAATGTAGAAATAGGGTTATGAATAAGGAATTCATTCAGATCGAGTGCTTTATCTTGTTCATCCTTGATACTAAATGCAGGACCAGCAGGAATGCGCTCTAAAGAGACTGGAATTGAGACTTTGGATTTGGGTAGTACTGCGGTTAACCCTAATTTCTCAACAAGTTCATTTTGAACAGCGATTTGCTCTAGAACTGTATTGATGGTAGGGCTTGGCTTACCCTCTGGACCCATGAGCTCTTGCAAAGATGACCATGCGTCATCAGAGAAGTAGATAGGCAACTTCTTAGACATGTGATACTCCTACGCTACAGTGGCGTGTTTGGAAGTAGAATTTGTCTAAATATGATATTACTAACAGGGATTAAAATTCAAATTTAAAAAGTTGTGGATAAACAAGGAGAAGTCAAAATAAGTCGTTTTGTTTCTGCTCATCGCGTGGAAAAGTGAACCGTACCGGGTTTGTCGGAGACTAACTTTCTTGAGAGAATGTTCCGATGAAAAAACCTAAATATACCCCTGAAATCAGAGATAGAGCGGTTCAATTATTGATTGAATCTGAAAAAGATTATCCTTCTACTTGGGCTGCGATCACCGCTATTGCTCCCAAGATAGGTTGTACTCCTGAAACACTTCGTGCCTGGCATCAAAAGCATTTAGATCAGCAAAATCCTATTAAAGTACAACAGATATATGATCAAGAAAAAATGAAGCAAATGGAACGTGAAATTAAAGAATTAAAGCGTGCCAATGAAATTCTACGTAAAGCAGCCGCTTTTTTCGCCCAGGCGGAGCTCGACCGCCCACACAAATAATGGTGGATTTCATCCATAACAATAAAGACTTATATGGTGTTGATGCGATTTGTAGGATTTTACCGATCGCAGCTTCAACCTATTACCGGACTCTAGATCTCTGCGATGAGAAGCATTGCTTCGCAAGGGAACATCGAGCAAAGCGAGATTTACATGACTTGCATCATGCTGAGGAGATTAAACGAATTTGGAAGGAAAGTTCAGGTCGGTATGGTGTACGTAAAGTCTGGCAAAAACTGAAACGTGAAGGCTATATTATTGCACGCTGTACTGTTGCTCGATTAATGAAAAAGCTAGGTATACAAGGTGTTTGGCGAGGTAAGAATAAACAAACCACCCGTAGCCGAGATGATCAAAAAAGAGCAGATGATTTAGTGAAACGTAATTTTAGTGCTGATCATCCAGATCAGCTGTGGGTTGCTGACTTTACGTATATTCAAACTCATTCAGGCTGGGTCTATACCGCCTTTATTATTGATGTGTTTTCACGAGCAATTGTTGGATGGAAAGTATCTACACGAATGAATACAGATATGGTGCTCGATGCATTGGAGCAAGCATTGCACGATCGAGGCATGCCAAAGAATGTGATTCATCATTCCGACAGGGGTGTTCAATATCTTTCCATTCGCTATACCAATCGTTTAGAAGCAGCAAATTTACGAGCATCAGTCGGTACGACTGGTGATTCATACGATAATGCTTTGGCTGAAACAGTGAATGGCTTATACAAAACAGAGGTGATTGAATATTGGCTTTGTTGCACAAACCTATCTGTAAAGGGTTTTTCAGCGATATAATTTCTAAATGAAGAAGCCTACACACAAAATCTACCGCACAACCAATTGGTCCGCATATAACCGAGCACTCATGAGTCGCGGAAATATTGCCATTTGGTTTGATCCTGCTACGCAATGGTATGCGCCATCAAAAGGCAAACAAGGGCGAAATCAAACCTACTCCGACGCAGCCATCCAATGCTGCTTAATGATTAAATCCTTATTCCGTCTGTCTTTACGTATGGTCACTGGCTTTGTGCAAAGTCTGATTAAACTTTGCGGATTAAATTGGATAGCTCCAGATTACACCACGCTTTGTAGAAGACAAAAGCATATTGATATTGTAATCAGCTACCAAAAAAGTAGCGATGGGCTGCATCTACTCATGGACTCTACAGGCATGAAGTTTCTAGGTGAGGGCGAATGGAAACGCAAGAAACATGGACCTGAATATCGTCGCCAATGGCGTAAACTTCATATTGGTATAGATGCTAAAACCCTACAAATACGAGCAGTTCAGCTTACAACCAATAATGTCAGTGATTCACAGGTGCTTGGTGATTTACTTAATCAGATTCCACAAGATGAGCAGATTAACTCTGTTTATACCGATGGAGCTTATGACACCAAGCAATGCCGTCAGGTCATTGCAGATCGGCAAGCGCATGCGGTGATTCCACCTAGAAAAAATGCGAAACCATGGAAAGATACAAAGAGTAGCTCGCTAGAGCGAAATGAATTACTTCGAACAATTAAACGTTTAGGCAGGACACTATGGAAAAAATGGTCAGGCTATCATCGGCGAAGTTTGGTTGAAACTAAGATGCATTGCATCAAATTATTAGGAGATAAACTCAGTGCAAGGAGTTTTGATAGCCAAGTGAATGAGATCCATGCACGTGTAGCAGTCCTTAACAGATTTACGGAATTAGGTCGACTACTTACCCAAGTTACGCCTTAAATTTGGCTCAATTAGGGGCGCTTTGCATTTCAAATCTTTGTGCAACAAAGCCGTTCCGAGAGAGACTATAAGGCTTTTTTATGAAATATAATTTTCTTTTATCAAAAAAATAAATATAACTATTAAAAAAACTTGATTATTTTTCTTTTTACTGTATATTTAACTCAACTAGAAAAAAAGTCTCGTTTCGGTAAATCTTCCTTAAGTATCGCAGTTTTAGTCATAATCCTTCGTTTTTTAGATTTTAAGTTTCATTCTTTATTATTTTCCAAGTTATAATCGGTCAATATAATGACTAAAAATTATTAAAAATCAGTAGGATATATTATGTCAAACTCAAATGTTGTTAAAGGTACTGTTAAGTGGTTCAACGAAACTAAAGGTTTTGGTTTCATTCAACAAGAATCAGGTCCAGACGTTTTTGCTCATTTCAGCGAAATCGCAAGTTCAGGTTTCAAAACCTTAATGGAAGGCCAGCAAGTTGAATTCAGTGTAGCTCAAGGTCAAAAAGGACCGAATGCTGTAAATATTGTTGCTATCTAAGTAATAATAGACAGTAATAAAAAGCACTCATGAGTGCTTTTTTTATACTTCAAAATTTGTTTTAAAAATTAAAATATTTCTAAAAAATAGGATGAAATTTGTTGAAATTAAGTAATTTAATTGCAAAATCTAAAAATGGTACTGAAATTATTGTTTCATTAATTCCTCTTCATAAAATGCAAAATACACGTCAAGGTTCAAAAAAAATCGAAGTAGGTAAAAGAGTCCTTCTTTCATCTGGAATCGAGGTTGATTTAAATTTGGATGGCCGTACATTTTACACTTCTTTAAATCAGCTATTTAAATTAAGTCATAAAGTTGCTTAGAGCCAACATCAACAAGTATTAAGAATTGGGGTAGATTTCTGCCACTATAATTTTATTAAGGGGATATATATGTTTAAACAGACTCTCAACGTAAAAGACCAGTTTGGGGTTAAACAAGCTATTCAAGCAACAGTAGATCATCATTTTGCCGATACGCAATCTCACTCAAATATAAGACATATCACCGTTGATGGAGAAGATATTCGACCTAGTTTTGAAATGTTTTTTCAAAGTACTGTAAGTGGAAAAATTTTTAAAATTTTATAGATAGTATTTTAAAACCAATACGATACGCATTGTAAGAAACGAGAGCTAATAGCTCTCAGGTCATCCCCCTAAAAATAATTGAGTTTAAAAGTAGAAAATACAAATATTCTCAAATGATCTCTATTTTTTGGAAAAACATATCAAGTTTGTTTATAAAAAAGCCGATATATTTCTGTTATTCACCAATTAAAATGTCTATGCGATAAACCATTTAAAATGTCCTATAAAAAATGAGCTGATTAATTATCATATTCGGCTCTTGTTATGAGCCGAATAAGTGCTATATTCAACTCATCTGAAATTTTAGATGAGCGATTGAAAATGCAGAAATGGATTTGGCAAGCAGAAAACTGGACAAATTTTACATGGCTAGATTCAGTTATCTTACCTAAAACCAGACAGATACATCAAAAAATAGGGATTATTCTGGGGCAAAGTCAGCATGATTTAGCAAAAGAGCAATTCACCCTAGATACTCTGCTTGCCAATCTTGTTGCTTCATCTGCGATTGAAAACGAAACGATCAATGTTTTTTCACTACGATCATCTCTAGCTCAACGCTTAGGTGTCACACTTGAACAGCCTTATCCAAGCTCAGATCGATCAGAAGGTTTAGCCAATATCATGCTAGATGCGCTTAACGATGTTAAGCAACCATTGACTGTTAATCGTCTCATGCAGTGGCATCGTTGGCTTTTCAATGACCCAGATTGGACAATGCACCGTTTACGCATTGGTCAACTTAGGGGGGCAGAGCCTATGCAGGTCGTTTCAGGTCGATTGGACTATCCTAAAGTGCATTTTGAAGCACCGCCAAGACAAGGCTTAGAAGAACGCTTAAATGCCTTCATAGATTGGTTTAATCAAAGCCTAAATGATTCATTGCTTGATCCTCTGTTACGTGCAGGTATTACCCATTTATGGTTTGTTACCCTACATCCTTTTGATGATGGTAATGGACGTATTACACGTACACTTACAGACCTTTCTTTAGCTCAAATGGATGAACAGAGCATTCGTTTATATGCTATGTCTACTGCGATATTGAATAAACGTAAAAGTTACTATGAGATATTAGAACAAACTCAAAAAAATGATTCTGATATCACCGATTGGCTAGTTTGGTTTTTAGATACATTGAATGATAGCCTTGAAAAAACCTTAGCGCAGATAAGTCGAACATTGTTTAAAAGTCAGTTTTGGCATAAATATTCAAATTTAGCCCTGAGTGAAGAACAGCGCAAAGTTCTAAATCGTTTATTAGACGGTGGAGAAAATGGCTTTGAACATGGTATTAGCGCTTCACAATATCAAAAGGTTGCTAAAATTAGTAAGGCAACAGCTACTCGCCATTTATCAGACTTACTTGAGAAAAAATGTATCGTCAAATTGGAAGGTGGGGGACGTAATACACGCTATCAGATCAATACTCAGTTATAGAAATTTAAGCCATAAAAAAAACCCGACATCCTGTCGGGCTTTTTCATATCGGGTTGCTAGTCTTACTGATCTCGTGCTGCCCATTCCTTGCGCTATTTTCTTATTCTTGTTTTCTAGAAACATCCAGTTCCCTTATGTATTCATCATAGGATTAATGCGTTGAATTACCAATCCGCAAAAACCTTAAATCTGTGTAAGTTTTAGCTTACAAAGTTGGCCTATTTTATCCCAAGAGTTGTCCGCAGAAATTGGGGATTATTTCTGAACTGTGACCCTTGAGAAATCAGGAAAAAATGCAAAAACGAATGTTTTTTGATCAATTTTATTGGCTAAAAGTTACAGTTTTGCTTAAAAAGAAACCGACTTGTTTCCAAGTCGGTTGAACGAGAACGTTCCAGAGGGTATGAATAACGATAAGATACTGATCTTAAAGTAATATTAAAAACACGTTTCGTATAAGAGATTTATGTTAAATCAGTTGGCTATAAATTTTCAAAAATATCCTTAGTTTAATATTTTAATAAGCAAGTAAAGGGTAAGATAGGATTGAAAATATTAAATTTCTGTAGGAAATTTAAATTAAAAGAAACGGGAGTTAATAGTATGAGTCAAGACCCTAAAAAATGTCCTGTTACCCACCTGACTACTGAAGCTGGTGCCCCTGTGGTCGACAATCAGAACAGTATGACGGCAGGTGCGCGTGGACCTTTACTTGCCCAGGATTTATGGCTGAATGAAAAACTGGCCAACTTTGTCCGTGAAGTGATTCCAGAGCGTCGTATGCATGCCAAAGGTTCAGGTGCTTTCGGTACCTTTACCGTGACCAATGATATTACCCAATATAGCCGCGCTAAAATTTTCTCTGAAGTCGGCAAAAAAACCGAAATGTTTGCGCGTTTCTCAACGGTGGCGGGTGAACGTGGTGCGGCCGATGCAGAACGTGATATTCGCGGTTTTGCCCTGAAATTCTATACTGAAGAAGGCAACTGGGATCTAGTTGGCAACAATACTCCGGTATTTTTCCTACGGGATGCCCGCAAGTTCCCTGACCTGAATAAAGCAGTCAAACGTGACCCGAAAACCAACAAGCGCAGTGCCACCAATAACTGGGATTTCTGGACATTATTGCCTGAAGCCTTGCATCAGGTGACCATTGTCATGTCGGATCGCGGTATTCCTGCTGGCTACCGTCATATGCATGGTTTTGGCAGCCATACCTTCAGTTTTATCAATGCCCAAAATGAACGCTTCTGGGTGAAATTCCATATGCGTACCCAGCAAGGCATCCAGAACCTGACCGATGCTGAAGCAGCAGACTTGATTGCCAAAGACCGTGAAAGCAGCCAGACCGACCTGTTTGATGCCATCGAACGTGGCGACTATCCAAAATGGAAAATGTACGTTCAAGTCATGCTAGAACTGGAAGCCGAAACAGTGCCTTATCATCCATTTGACCTGACCAAAGTCTGGCCGAAGGGAGATTATCCACTGATTGAAGTCGGTGAATTTGAGCTGAACCGCAATCCGGAAAACTATTTCCAGGATGTAGAACAGGCAGCCTTTGCACCTAGTAATCTTGTACCGGGCATCAGCTACTCACCGGACCGTATGTTACAGGCACGTTTAGTGAACTATGCCGACGCAGCGCGTTACCGTGTTGGTGTAAATCATTCACAGGTTCCGGTCAATGCTGCACGCTGCCCTGTAAACTCTAATCGTCGTGATGGTCAGGGCCGCATGGATGGCAACTATGGTTCATTGCCACATTATGAACCGAACAGTTTTAACCAGTGGCAGGAACAACCTCAGTTTAAAGAACCAGCATTAAAGATTACCGGTGATGCTGATTTCTGGGACTTCCGCGAAGATGACAATGACTACTTCAGCCAGCCCCGTGCCCTGTTCAATTTGATGAATGATGAGCAGAAACAAGCATTGTTTAATAACACGGCCGCAGCGATGGGTGATGCGCTAGATTTCATCAAATACCGTCATATCCGCAACTGTTATGCTTGCGATCCAGCTTATGGGCAAGGCGTTGCTAATGCCTTAGGTATGACTGTAGCAGATGCTCAAGCGGCACGTGAAACAGATCCTGCTAAAGGTTTACCAAGTTTTCTTTAATGTGGAAATTTGATTTAGATAGTTAATAAAAAAGCCCGACAGGATGTCGGGCTTTTTTATTCTCTATTTTTTAGATTAAGCTTGTAAGTGTATATACAATGAGAATTAAAGTTTCTATTGGTCCTATTAAATAGCATTTTGCCACTTCTAGGTTCAATCCTAATCAAAATAGTGAGTAATTATGATCCCTTCTTATGAAAACTTTAAAGATTTTAAAGATGCTGGTGAAAAAATTTTAGAGTATTTACATAATCACTTAGGCTTTGCTTTATGGATGATCACTCGTACTGAAAGTAATGATTGGATAGTTTTGCAAGCTAAAGATCATGGATATGGAGTACAGGCAGGACAGGTCTTCAATTGGGCTGACTCATACTGCTCTAAGATGGTATTAGATAAAGGGCCACGCATAGCACCTGATTCGAAAAAGATTCCACTGTATGTAGAAGCAGGTATCAACAAACTGGTCGATATAAACGCCTATATTGGGCAACCTTTATTCAATGAGGATGGTTCTATTTTCGGCACATTATGTGCTATTGATCCATCAGTACAGCCTCAAAGCATAGAACAACATAGTGATCTATTAGAGCTATTAAGTTTATTACTTAGTCGAATTTTACAAAATGAACTTAAAATTAATGAACAAAAAAGAGTTAGTGAAAAGCTTGAAATGGATTCATTAACCGATCATTTAACGGGTGTTTTTAATCGTCGTGCTTGGGATACATTTTTGGATTTAGAGGAAGATCGATGTAAAACGTACGGACATCCAACCACAGTGATTATGATAGATTTAAATGACTTAAAAGCTATAAACGATAAATTTGGTCATTCGGTTGGAGACCAGATGATCCAAAAAACGGCCCAAATCTTAAAGAAAAATGTACGCTCCAATGATTTAGTCGCACGTTTAGGAGGAGATGAGTTTGGCATTCTAAATATTGAAACGACTTTAGAAAATACTCAGAAATTGGTGAATCGGCTTTTAAAGTCCTTACAAAATGCTGGAATTAATGCTGCTCTTGGTGTTGCGGCACGTGAACCAAGTAAAAATTTACGAATGGCAGTAATTGAAGCAGATGAAAAAATGTATCAGCATAAACGTCAAATTAAAGTCATCATTTGATGATTCCATAGAACAGGATGTTTGAGGATCTAAAACAATAATCGTAAGTCAGACACTTGGATTGTGAAGCTAGACAGGAGTCTTGCTTGAGCAGTAAGCTCATTTGAAGTTTTTCTAAAATTAACATAATGGTTGTTATACGAAACGAGAGTCGATAGCTCTCGTTTTTTGATATCGAAACTGCTAAAATCGATATACGCCATTGACGCACATTGAGTCTATGTTATTTATTGAAACCAGCATCTTTACCAAGCAAATTAAAGACCTTGTATCTGATGAGGAATATCGCCAACTTCAAGAAGATCTATTGGTTCAGCCAGATAAAGGTGACTTAATCAAGAATGGCGGTGGCATTCGAAAAGTACGTTGTGCTCAAGGTAACAAAGGTAAAAGTGGCGGCATTAGAGTAATTTACTATTGGGTAAATGAGGATAATCAAATCTTTTTCTTAATTGCTTATCCAAAATCTGTTAAAGATAATTTAACGGATAGAGAAACAACCATTCTGCGCCAACTCGTGAAGGAGCAATTTCATGGATAACAACTTATTTGATGACTTGGTTGCTTCAATCAAAGAAGCTGGAGCTATCAAACGTAAAGAAGTTAAAGCAAGCCGAGTTACAGAACTCGAATTACCTGATATTAAAGAAGTACGAGAAAAAACTGGCTTGAGCCAAAATGAATTTGCTGCACGTCTACATATTAGCCCACGTACCCTGCAAAATTGGGAACAAGGACGACGTTATCCAACTGGACCAGCGGCTACATTGATTCGAATTTTAGATGCTCACCCTGGCCTTATCTAAAAATTAATTAAAAGATGGGAGCTTAAGGCTCTCATTTTTAGTTTCGCACAAGGTGTATTATGTTAATTATTTTGAATATAGAAGCATCAACCCACCAATAATTAGCCATAAAATACCTGAAATCCATTTAATATTAGATATATATAGCCAAGTTTTATATTTTTTAAAAAATGTGTTCATCTTTTTATCATTAATAGATGAAAAGAGAATAGGGGGATTAGGAAATACGACTTTTCGTTTCAAAATAATTTTTTCTCTTAAAAATCCAATTTGTATAACAATTGGTAAGAAACTGAGAACCAAATAATTTCCTAAATCAATTTTAGTAAAATAATTATTATTATCGAAAGCTAGTTCACATATCTTAGACAAATTTCTTTTAAGATAAGAACGTTCAATAAACACTAATATGAAATAAATTAGTAGTAACAGTATGGTTGATATATGACCAAAGTGATAAAAAAAATTTTGACTATTATTCATAATACTCATTTACTTGATAAGCTATATATGTTCCTGAATTTTCACCGATAGCTTTTCCTATTTCTCCACCAGCATACCCTCCGACAGCAACAGCTAGTCCAATTATGATGTGTGCTGAAAAAACAGGAGGTTTTAACTTGGTAAACTAAACACACTCATCAGGAGTTTACCATGAGCAAGAAACACAAGACTTACACCACAGAATTTAAAGCTGAAGCCATAAAATTAATTGAAGCCAATCAAGGCAATGTCTCGGAAACAGCCAGACAACTTAGCATTTCAATGCAAACTCTTTCAAATTGGAATACCAAAGCAAAGGCTGGAACTTTACCAAGTTAAAACCTCCTGTTTTTTCAGCACACATCATAGGCTGCGTATAAGAGATTTTATGTTAAGCAGATGATCAAAAGGCCCGTGAATAGGGCCTTTCGTATAAGGTGTATTATGTTAATTTTAGAAAATCTTAAGTTTGAATAACTTCGAAAAACTGGTGTTGAATTCCTAGTTTTCCATCTTTGTATTCAACCATATAAATTCTTTTATCTTTATAATCATCACAATAAGTAACTGATATTAAGTAAAGCTGTTGAAAATCATCACCCTTTTCAAAAAAACTTATATCAGAAACTTTCCCCCAGTCAAAAGATGCACTATTTCCACAAGAACAAGGCTCATAATAAGATTCATGATTATGCCAATATTTTTCAAAAATTTTTCTTTTGAAATTAATACAAGATTTCTTGTCTGCTTTATCAAATTCATCGCCTAAATGTAATTTTTCGATTTCATACATATCGGAATAGTATGCTTTCAAAAAATCCGTAAGAATTTTTTCTTTATCTTGTTGTATTACCTCAGCATTACTAATTCTATCAAACATTTTTGAAAAGCTTAGTAGAAGCTCAATATCTTCACTCATTTTAAATTCACATTAAAATTAAAAAATAAGAGTATCTCTGTTTTAATTTTAATGCCATTTAACATAATGGCGGTTATACGAACTATTCATGTAATGCAAATTGCATTACAATATATCCATGCATTCAACAAATGGGAAAAGTAATGGCTACTGTTAACTTCAGGGTCGACGCAGCCCTAAAAGAGAAATCCTTTTCTGTCCTAAAAGAACAAGGTATTGCACCGACTGAGTTTTTCACCAACATCCTTGAGTATATTGCGACTACAGGAAAACTACCTGTTCAAAAAGCCTTACTCTCAGAAGAAGATGCTGAATTATTAGCGACTGTACGCAAGCGAATTAATGACCCTAAAGAAATGTTCGAGGAAATTACTTTAGATGACTTATAAGCTTTTACGTCATAAGGACTTCACAGCTGAATGAGAAAAACTTCCCAGTGCTATCAGAGATCAATTTAAGAAGAAACTCGCTAAGGTCATAGAGCAGCCACATATTCCCAAGAATATGCTCAGAGGTGATCTTTCAGGCTGCTATAAAATTAAATTATTAAAGGCTGGAGTCAGATTAGTTTATCAAGTCAAAGATGATCAAGTAGTCATCTTGCTCATCACTGTTGGGAAACGATCTGACAGCATAGTTTATGACGAAGCGAAGAAACGCATTAAAGACTAAAAATGGGAGCTATAAGCTCCCATTTTTGACTTCGTGTAAGGTGTATTATGTTAATTTTAGGAAAATTAAAGGATTCTTAGATCATGATAGTCCATATTATAAGAGAAGCTTGTTGTTCCCAAGATGATCAATTAGGCCCTTTAGAAATACAATTAGAATTTGAGGAAAATGTAACATTAGAACAAGTAATAAAGGAAATCTGCACAGTAAAATTTCTTCAATATAGTTCTTCACATAACCATATGCTTGGAAGAGCAGATGATCAAAAAATAGTAGAAATACTATTACCTCAAGAAGAAATAATTTTTCATATTCAGAAAGATAGTTTAGTTAAAAATTTAATAGCTGAAAGCGGATTCAGCTTCTCTTTTATAAATAGTATTTTCGATATTAAAGATAAAACAATGACTGAAAATAAACCTAACAAATGTCTAGAAAAAAGAAGCCTTTTACAAAATCTTATTTTTTGGAAATAAGTTATATACTGAATCAATTAACATAATGGCTGTTAAGGTAACTATTGTGAATCCTATTAATGACCATACAGATATTTTGACAAACCTATTACAAATTATGCATGACTCGGTTAATGGTCATTATGATGAGTTAAAAGCAATTTTTGATTATTTTGAATCTTCATTAGATAACTCCGTCTCAATGGAGGCTAACTTTTCCTATTTGATTGAAGGAGAAGAAAAATTCGCTTTTTTAGAAGATCCTGAATCAAAAGTTCCAAGTCTAATTGAAAGCTTGCATAAAATTATGAAAAGCCATACAGGTGGTGATTGGAAAAAATTTATTTTAAATCTAGATGCAAATGGGAAAGCTCATACTAAATTTATTTATGATGAAAAATAAACCATTTTTGAGCTAGTTATAACTTTAAATATAGTTTATTTAACATAATAGAGCTTATACGAAACGCACTTTAAAATATTATTGTTTTTCATATAATTATAAAATTTTTACTGACCTCAAAAACAGTAAAAAGCCGACTTAGAAACAAGTCGGCTTTTTTATGAGCAGGTTTGATACTTCTTGCCAATAAAATCGATCAGAAATTAATCAATGTAACGCATTGTTGTGATTTATCAAGCCATCCACGGCTTAAACAATCCCCAATTTCTGCGGACAACTCTTGGGATAAAAAGTGGCCAGACTTGTACGTTTTGGCGCACATCCATTCAGGTGCTTTGCGTCTATGCCATTCTTCATCAATTTCCTATCATGGGGACATAGAGAGCAGGATGCTCCAGATAAGAATAAGAAAAGACAGCAACGGAGAATGCAGGTACGACAGGAGTTATACCTAACGCATCAAATACGAAAAAGCCCGACAGGATGTCGGGCTTTTTTATGTCTTGAATCTTGATTTCGTAGATGAGATTTATGTTAAATAAAAATATTCCATAGAGGTGTACTTGGAGGAATCTCTACAATTTAGACTTCGATATATTTTTTTATTTCAATAAGGCATGGTTCTATATTTCTTTCAGCAATACTGGAAATCTGATTACAAGCTTCTTTAACGAGGTGGAAGCCTTCTGCATGAGATATTTGGCGTTCCTGAGTTAAATCATTTAAGCATTCTTTTATTATATTAAGTTCCTTTTTTAAGTCAGTATTTCTATCTGTAACGAGAATAGATTCAGGCACTAAGTATGCTAAAAAAACTGATTTTTGAATAAGCTTATCTATCATGGCATCAATTTCTCTAAGCTCAGCATAGAACTTACTTTTCATTGTTTCTATATGTTCCTCAATTATCTTATTTTTTTTATCTATTGTTAATTGATGGTGTTGATTCAGGCTTAAAATTTTACTCTCAGCATATTGGTGAATTTTATTAATATTAATTAATAAATCAAATACTTGCTCATAAATTTTAAGAACTTCATTAGCATAATCAGAGTACATTTTTGTGTTATGTTGGCTTTTCCAGTTTAGAAAACCAATAATTGCTACTATTGGTGTTAGAACATATGCAGTTGTAGTAATGATAGTATTTATTCCATTCATACTAAAGGAACATTCTAAAGACTTCCCTTGACATACCGCCATATATTGGAAAAAGCCACAAATAGCTAAAATTGCAAGATAAACAAGCAAATATAGCCCAACATATTTTTCAATTTCTTTCATGTGTGCCTTGTTCAAATCCGTAATTCAAATACTTCACTTTTTCTACAAGATATTTAAAAAATTCCATTATGGCTTTTTAGCAAGAATTTCAGTTACTCTTTGGTGTGTATCAAGCCATGTAGCTGTTACATCACAACGATATGAGACAAGAGCTAAAATTTTTTGATAATCGTCTGATAAGTTTCGAGTAAATATTGGCTCATGATGAGCGATACGATTACGTAGACGTCGAATTTGCTCTAAATCATCGTAAATTAATTTTCTTCGGTCTTGGATATTCTTTGAGTTATCCATATTGGGAAACAGATCAGTTAAATAGGGATTCCAAAAACGCTGATCATGTCTGCTTGTGAAAATACTTTGCCAAAATGCGAATTTCAACTCGGGAATAACTTTTCCTGTTGTTCGCTGATTTAATCGAGCATTTATGAGATCTTTTTTAGGGCTAAAACCGCGAGTAGGATTAGGTAAGCTTCGTTCAAAACCTGAAGACCAGGGCCATCTATCCCCATAAATATTTTCAATTGCTCTGGATACAGCATTCCGAATAGCAACTTCACAGACATGCAAAGGAATAAGTAAGGCACCCGAAATATCTGCATTCCAAGCATATAAATTTAAGGCTTCTAAATTGTCAGGTTTCTTTCCACCAGTAGCATTTTCATAAGTTGAAATTCTTGCAGGCGAAATAACAATAGTTACAGCGTTTATTATTTTCTGATTTGACATATATGCCTATAAACCTTATATTGAATGCACTAGCTATGGGACTTTGTTGGCTTGCCTCCCCCCGTAGACATACGATATCTTAAAAAACCCGCCTATGCGGGTTTTTTATTGCCTAAAATATAGGCAAGTAACCGATTGAATTATAAAAACTCTTACTTTTCATGTAATACATATATAGCAGAAATTATTTTTAAGGATTTACTTTGGAACCCTGTCTAGAAAATATTTTTCAAAAATACTTAATTACTGACTTAAATAGTAGAAGTTATGCAAAAAACTTAACAAAATTAATTACGTTTTTCATATCTAAAGAACGTTTTCTGGAAGCAAGATTTTATTTAGACCAGTTAGAAAAAACTCATAGTGGAAATATAATTTCTATTCGATTGGGTTATAAGTTAGCCATAGCTATTTTTGATCATAAAAGAGTGATTTATTATGATAAATTGTTGTTTTCAAAAAGAAAAGATGATTTTGAGTTGGAGTGGTATAGACTGCAATACTACTATTCAGTAAATAATATTTCTCAAATTATAAATAGTGCTAAGTTTTTGTTATTAAAACATAACTTAAAAAGAGAATATATGGAAAGTATTTTGCAAGTTACGTGGAATATAAAGAACTATGAACTCTCAGTAATGGTTCATAAATATGCAATGAAACAAAGACTTCAACTTACTTCTCAAATGGATAAGTTAATTAGAAGTATAGTTATAGAAAGGTTAAGAGATTCATTAGCGAAGTATAAAAATGTTTAATTTTCTTATAGTTAGGGTTTTAGAGTCTAATAGTTTTACTTTGCCGAATACCATCATTTATGGTGATGTAGAATTGAGACCTGCTTCAGTTGATTCAGATAAAGAACTTTCTGCATTAAAAGAATCTGCTGATGATCATAGATTGCAGTTTGATAAATACACTTATGCGGCAAGGATTTGTACGATTGTTTCCTCTGAAACAGTGCTAGAGGCTCTAAGCATAGCTGCTGATCGGTTCTCTACAATTCTGGATTTGAGCGCCAGTAAATTTCATATTTCTAATGTTGATGTTTCAGAGATCGGATTTGCTAAAAATTTAGCTTCAGGTGAGCTACATCCTGTTAAAAGGTGGGGATTTAATCCATCAACATCTTTTGTTATGTCCCATGGAAATATTCAGAGGATGGATGATATTAACTATATTCTTGGTTTAGATTGTGAGCTAAGTCAAAGATATTTAAGAGCTTTACATTGGGCTAGGCATGGTAGACATGAAAATAATAGTCAGTTAAAGATATTGTTTAATTGGTTTACGTTAGAAGCATTATTAAAAGAGGGAGAGTCTGATAATATTTCTTCAAACATATGTTTTTTAATGGGATTTCCTAATAATAAAAAAAGGTTAGAAATATCTGAACCCTTTCTAGCCAGTATATCTGATCATCCTAGATATGATTTTTGGAAGAAAAAACTAATTGAAGATGTTGATAAGATTCGAATTTTTCGAAATAACTCAGCTCATTCTGGATTTAGGATAGTTGATTTTTCAAAGCCAGTTCTGGCGTTATATAGTCAGATTATGATTTATGGAACCTCTAGGAGTTTGGGAGCTGTTCGGTTTGCATTATTAAACAATGTTAAGACGCTAGTAGAGTTCAAGGAAAATATAGCTAATATCTTTGAAAATACAGCTAGAGCTAATGATATACATGGGAATATTATTTATTCATTAGATCAAGTACTATTGAATGGAAACGATATTTATTTGTAAGATTTCCTAAAATTAACATAATACACGTTATACGAAATTTTAAAAATGATATTATCTTTTTGATAATTAAAGAAATTTAATGTAATTGCTATTATATTAAATTCTCATTACATCGACTAAGAACTGACTCAATAATAAAAAATGGGAGGGCGAATTCAAACATGAGGTGCGACAGTTTGAAAAGTCTTATGATAATCAACAAGCTGAGCAAATTTCTCTAATGGTGTAAGCCAATCTAACGCTTTTCTAGGACGAGTATTCAGTGACATGGCAACTTGATTTAAATAATGCTGATCTGCCTGATTTAAATCAATCCCTTTAGGTAAATATTGCCTAATTAAACCATTCATATTTTCGCATGTGCCTTTTTGCCAGGGTGAATGTGGGTCACAGAAATATACATCTATGCCTAAATCTTCTTCAAGTATTTTATGTTCTGCCATCTCGCGTCCACGGTCATAGGTCAACGTTTTACGCAGTTCTGCAGGTAAATATTTCAGAGCTTCAGTTAAAGCCTTGCGCACTGATTCTGCCTTTGCATCAGGTAATGTTGCCAAGATACAGAGCCGTGTATTTCGTTCAATAAGTGTTGCTATCGAACTTTTATTGTCTTTACCTTTAATTAAATCAGCTTCCCAATGACCCGGTATTTTTCTTTCTTGAACTTCGGCTGGGCGCTCATGAATAGTTTTAATATCCTGTAATATAGAATCTTTTTTAGGTTCACCGTTAGCTTTTCGCTTTTTATTTTCATGACGCAGACAGGATAATAAGTCTTTTTTCAACTCACCCTTGGGTAATGCGCGTATCGTTGAATAAATCGTTGTATGGCTTACATTCATTGTTTGATCCAAATCAGGAAATGTCTTTAAACGCTTTGCTATTTGCTGAGGAGACCATAAACAACGGATCGCTTCAACAATAAATTTCCAGAGGATTGAATCGATTTTGAGTTTTCTGTGACCACGTCTACGTCTAGCAAAAGTGTTATCAGAAGCATATCGAGCTTGATAAACGTCATTGATGCTATTTCTTTTAAGCTCACGATAGATCGTACTAGGATGTCTTTTAATAAGTTCAGCAAATTTTCTGGCTGAAAAGCCTTCTTTTCTTGACTCAAGCATTAATGCAGTACGATCTTCAAAGTTAAGATGATGGTATGACAATTTTATATACTCCATAAACCCTTTAAATTAATTAGGTGGTTTATGTCGCACTTCAAGTTTTACTCTGCCGAGTTTTGTTGAACTCCCATTTTTGAGACTGCACATTAAATTTTTTCAAATAATTATGTAGCACTTTTTCTAGTCAAATTATCTTTTTCAATACCTAATAAAGATATTATTTCTGTGCTTCACATGCCTCTAAAGCTCGTAAAGCAAATGTATATGCAGCTCCTGCATTCAAATGAATTGCTGTAGCTAAAGCACCAGCTATTTCGCTTTCTGTTGCACCAGCTTTCATTGCTGCTTCTGCATGCACTGAAATACAGCTTTCACAACGCGTAGTGATTGCCACTGCTATAGATATTAATTCACGTGTTTTGATATCTAATGCCTCGGCAGCAGCAGCATCATTAAGTGCTAAATAAGCTTGAAGCATTTTAGGATGAGTTTTTCCTAAAGATCCAAATGATTTTTTGACATGTGCTGTATGTTCTGGCCAATCTAGGAACATTTTAAAAATACCTTTGATTAAATACAGATTTAATATTAGTTGAATTGGATATAAAATTTCTTAAATTTTGTGTAAACAACGTAATTTTAATCTTATAAATGAATAGCTACCGATTTTGTAGACACTTTATAATTATTCTAAAATTAACATAATACACCTTATGCGAAGTCAAAAATGGGAGCTTAAGCTCCCATTTTTACTGATGATTTTTTAATTCTTTGAGCATAGCATCCCGTAAAATTTCATTCATTCGTGTTTGATAGCCTTTGCCTTGAGCTTTAAACCATGCAAGTACATCAGCATCTAAACGAATGGAAGTCTGTTGCTTCACTGGGCGATAGAATTGATTATGGCGTACAGCATTGCTCCAGTCGGTAATTTCAGGCATATCTGAGAGATCTAGCTGATCGTCAGGAACCGTTCCCTTAGCAAGCAAGCGTTGAATTTCAGCATCTTGCTTGTCGCTGAATTTTTCATTCAGTTCTTTGCGTGAGTATCTAACCATGCTCATATCTATCTCGCTCCGCCTTAGTTACTTGTCTTGCACTAATGATTCGTATGATTTCACAGTCATCTTCATCAAAGATGGTGTGAGCTACTAGGAGCATTAGTACGCCTTTTACTTTCCCAATGGTCTGCCAACGTTCTTCACCATCGGTATGTCTATCCTGAATTGAGATCCTCAGTGGATCATCAAAAACAAGGCTTGCCGTTTCGAAAGAGACATCGTGTTTTTTCTGATTCTTTCGATTCTTTGCCTCATCCCATTCGAAATACTGTTCCATAAAAAACATTCAAATTTGTATATACAATAATGTATCACAAAATTGTATCACTCAAGTTGAGAAGCGTAATTTTTAGTCAAATTTATTGGCAAGAACTATCAAAATTGCTCATAAAAAAGCCGACTTGTTTCCAAGTCGGCTTTTCGGGTTTGCGTCCCCGATTTTTTATAACATAACTTTTTGAAATATAAAACTATTTTTATATGCGTTTCGTATAACGCCCATTATGTTAAATGGATGGATTATTTTCATTAATGATCCCAAAAGCTTTTCTCCATGCCTGAGGGCTGGTGCCATATTTTTCACGAAAATTTTTTCTAAATGACACGGTATTATTAAAACCTGAAAGCTCGGTTATCTTTTCGATAGACAAGTTTGTCGTTTCTAAAAGTTCACAACTTAATCTGATTCTTTCAGTATTCAGCCAATCGACTAGGGTCATGCCTGTCGCTTTCTTAAAATGCCGTGTGAACGTCCTGCGTGTCATATGTGTCCGTTCAGCGAGGCTTTCAATATTATGTTGTAAAGCTAAATTCTTTCTTAAAAAATCAAGTAATACATTAATTTGTGCATCTTGGCTCGATTCTGCGACTGGCTGTTCAATAAACTGAGCTTGCCCACCTTCACGGTGAGGCGGGATCACCATTACTCTAGAGACTTTATTCGCAATTCGTGCATTATAGATTTCACGTACCAAGTACAAGCAGCAGTCTAACGCTGCGCCTGTTCCAGCAGAGGTTACGATCCTTTGGTCCTCTACATACAGGGCGTCATTATCAAGCTGAACCTGTGGAAATCGTTCACTAAAATCTTGTTCAGCCATCCAGTGCGTAGCTGCTTTTTTATGGTCAAGCAGCCCTGCATATGCCAATGCATAAGTTCCATAGCATAACCCTACAATTCTAATTCCAGTCTGATATGCACAATTTAGGGCATTGATAAGTACTTCTTCAGGCTCATGATTAAAATCATCCCATCCAGGAATAATAATAAGATCCGACTCTTTAATGAGTTCGATCCCCCCATCAGGGATAATCATCATAGACTGTTCTGTTTTTACGGGTTGGCCATCTATAGAAAAAATTTTCAGATCAAATAAGCGTTTATCTTCAATCCTGATATTGAAAATGATATGGGGGATAGAGAAGTGAAATGGATTTATATTGGGATAAACGAACAATCCAATCACTGGTATAGCCATTCGGTCTACCTCTCTAAAATAATAAATATAGCATGTTGTCCCAATAGTTTCGATGATTGTCCTTAAAGACAATTTTATTGCTTAATTTTTCCTATCATGATTCGAGTATGACTAAATGATTGGATCTGGAACATGAATAAAATTTTAAGTAGCTCTGTTATTGCACTCTCTCTGGCAATGGCTTCAGTCCATTTATATGCGAATGATAAGGTGGTTCAGCGAGATACTTCTAAAGTTACGCATATACAAGAAATTCGCAATGCAACGATTAAAGTAACCTATGCTGATACGACTTTTTTAATTGACCCAATGTTTGCTAAAAAAGGATTCTATGAAGGTTTTCCTGATACTCATCGTAGCTATTTACGGAACCCATTAGTCGATTTGCCTATCAAGCCCGAAACGATTTTAGAAGGTGTAGATGCGGTAATCGTGACCCATACCCATCTAGATCATTGGGATGATGCAGCACAAGCGACTATTCCGAAAAACATGCCGTTGTTTGTACAGAATAAAGAAGACCAGAAAATCATTCAGTCACAAGGCTTCAAAGATGTTCGTGTATTAACTCAAGCGACCTTTGAAGGGATTAAGCTCACTAAAACTGGTGGTCAACACGGTACTGATGCCATGTACCGTATTCCTAAGCTTAAAGCTGGATTAGGTGAAGCAATGGGTGTGGTATTTGAAGCTGCTGGCCATGAAACTGTTTATGTGGCAGGAGATACCATCTGGCGTTCTGAAGTTGATCAAGCGATTCAAACATTTAAACCTGATGTGATTGTCTTAAATACAGGTAACGCCTTGGTTGATGGCTTTAAAGAATCCATTATTATGGGCAAAGAAGATACTTATCGTGCAACTCAGAAAGCACCAAATGCTAAAGTGGTTGCTGTTCACATGGATGCAATTAACCACATGTCAGTAACACGTGCTGAGCTTGCAGAGTACGTAAAAGACAAAGGGATTCAAGATAAGGTTTTAATTCCTATTGATGGTGAAACGCTTTCTTTCTAAAGTGACTTAAAGAAGTGGAAGCATTCCACTTCTTTAAAACATAAGTAGAACAAAACAAATATTAGTTAAGTAAAGGAATAGGTATGTCAAAATCAGCTTTATTAGTTATCGACTTACAAAATGAATATCTACCTACAGGTAAATTACCATTGGTAAATATTGAACAAGCTGCTGCTAATGCAGTGAAAGTAATTGCGAAAGCCCGTCAACAGGGTACTCAAGTGATTCATGTCCAACATATTGCTGATGCTGAATCTCCTATATTTGAACCTAGCTCAAATGGTATTGAATTTCAGGACACAGTTAAGCCGCAAGAAGATGAATCTGTGATCATTAAAAATCACATCAATGCGTTCTTAAACACGAATCTCAAAGAAATTTTAGATAGCAATCAAGTGACTGAGTTAGTCGTGATTGGTGCTATGACGCATATGTGTGTTGATGCTGCTGTTCGTGCTGCTTCTGATTTTGGTTATAAGGTAAAAGTGATACATGATGCTTGTGCAACACTAGACTTGGAATTTAATGGCGTTAAAGTACCTGCTGGTCATGTCCATGCAACATTAATGGCCGCTTTTGAATTTGCATATGCTCAAGTAATATCAACTGAAGATTATGTTAGCTAAAGACTAAGATTTCCTAAAATTAACATAATACACGTTATATGAAGTTAAAAAAGGGAGCTTTAAGCTCCCTTTTTTACTAGTTTTTTTTAAATTGCTAAGCGTAAATTCAGCGCTTTTACCACTTTAATAACAGTATCAAAGCTTGGATTTACATCGCCAGAAAGTGCTTTATAAAGACTTTCTCGGCCTAAACCTGTGTCTCTTGATAATTGAGCCATTCCTTTAGCTTTAGCAATATTACCTAAAGCTTTTGCAATGAATGCCGCATCACCATTAGATTCATCTATACAGGCTTGTAGGTAAGCTTGCATATCTTCTTCTGTTTTAAGATGTTCAGCACTGTCCCATTTACGAAGTTTGATAGCCATTTACAGCTCCTCCTCTAAATCTTGTGCTAGTTGTAGGGCAAGTTTTATATCTTTACTTTGCGTAGACTTGTCTCCGCCTGCTAAAAGAATAACGACCCTTTGCCCTTGCTTACAGTAATAGATCCTGTAGCCAGGTCCAAAGAAGAAACGTAATTCAGAGACACCTTCACCGACTGGTTCAGTATCTCCAAAGTTTCCATCTTCAACCGGCACTGTTGCAAATAGGCTGACATGATAAGCTAAATATCTTATTTATTTCGAGATACAGCAGATGAATCCCTTCCATGGTCGGCACTTTCAAGGTGAAATCATTCTTTGGGCTGTTCGTTGGTATTGTAAATATGGCATCAGCTATCGTGAACTTCAAGAAATGCTCGCTGAACGAGGTGTGAATGTTGACCACACCACAATTTATCGTTGGGTTCAGCGTTATGCTCCAGAAATGGAAAAACGCTTACGCTGGTATTGGCGTAATCCTACAGATTTACATTCATGGCATATGGATGAGACTTATATCAAAGTGAAGGGGCGATGGACTTACCTGTATCGTGCAGTTGATCAACGGGGTCATACGATTGACTTTTACCTTTCCGCTAGACGGAACAGTAAATCAGCCTATTGTTTTTTAGGAAAGATCTTCAATACGGTGAAAAAATGGCAAATTCCACGGGTCATCAATACAGATAAAGCAGCGACCTATGGCCATGCTTTATCACGGTTAAAGCGAGAAGGAAAATGTCCAGTAGATATTGAGCACAGGCAGATTAAGTATAAAAATAATGTCATTGAATGTGATCATGGTAAGTTAAAGCGGATCATCAGGGCCACATTAGGATTCAAATCTATGAAGACGGCTTATGCCACAATTAAAGGTATTGAAGTCATGCGTGCACTACGTAAAGGACAAGCATGGTCATTTTATTATGGTCAGCCTCAAGGTGAAGTGTGTCTAATCAACAGGGTTTTCGGTCTCTAAGCACTTTTAAAAAGGAACTTCATCGACTCAAATCTCTATTTGCAACAGTGCCGTTTGGTGGAAACCAAGATGCATTGCATCAAATTATTAGGCGATAAATTAATGGCAAGAAGCTTTCCTAGTCAGGTGAATGAAATTCATGCACGTGTAGCAGTCCTCAACAGATTTACGGAATTAGGTCGACCACTTACCCAAGTTACGCCTTAAATTTGGCTCAATTAGGGGCGCTTTGCATTTCAAATCTTTGTGCAACAAAGTCGCTGTACATTGACTCTTGATATTTTTTCCTGGTAAGCGCAATGTCTTACAAAGTCTTGCAAGGATTTCCTTGGCCGGAACCGCAAAGCGACGCGATTGGAGAGGGCGAAATGAAAGCGCACCTACAGGTGATTTTCACGCTCGATCCCGATCAACGGCTGACGCGGGGCAGCGCGTTTTTCTCAAAAAACAAAAAGAGATGAGGCACCGTGATCGTCGGTGCCTCGTCAGATCAATCTTTACAGGAGCATCAGTATGGACAGAAAACAATGCCAGGTCTGCAGCCAACCCGCCACCGTGCGGGTGGAAGCCAATCTCAACGGTCGTCACAGCACCATGCTGTTGTGTGACGACCATTACCGTCAACTGGTGCGCCAGCAAAAGCGCACCGTCTCGCCGCTGGAAGCCTTGTTCGGCTCGCGCAGCGGCCTGTTCGAGGACTTCCTCGGCAGTGACTTCTTCCGCATCGGCGACGACGCGACGCCGATGGCCGCCGATACCGATGACGTGGTCGATGCCTCGTTCGGCGAGCCCGCCGCCGCAGGTTCGGGTGCGCCGCGCCGTCGCGGCAGTGGGCTCGCCAGCCGTATCAGCGAACAGTCCGAGGCCCTATTGCAGGAGGCCGCCCGACACGCTGCCGAATTTGGCCGCGCCGAGGTGGATACCGAACACCTGCTGCTGGCGCTATCCGACAGCGATGTGGTGAAGACCATCCTGGGGCAGTTCAAGATCAAGGTCGATGACCTCAAGCAACAGATCGAATCCGAAGCCAAGCGCGGCGAGAAGCCGTTCGAGGGCGAGATCGGCGTGTCGCCCCGGGTCAAGGACGCGCTCAGCCGTGCTTTCGTGGCCTCCAATGAACTCGGCCACTCTTATGTCGGGCCGGAGCATTTCCTGATCGGGCTCGCCGAGGAAGGCGAAGGTTTGGCGGCCAACCTGCTACGCCGTTACGGTCTCACGCCGCAAGCGCTGCGCCAGCAGGTAAGCAAGGTGGTCGGCAAAGGGGCCGAGGATGGCCGCGCCGAGACGCCGACCAACACGCCCGAGCTGGATAAATACTCGCGCGACCTCACCAAGATGGCGCGCGAGGGCAAACTCGATCCAGTCATCGGCCGTGCGCAGGAGATCGAGACCACCATCGAGGTGCTGGCCCGGCGCAAGAAGAACAACCCGGTGCTGATCGGCGAGCCGGGCGTGGGCAAGACCGCCATCGTCGAGGGGCTGGCGCAGCGCATGGTCGCCGGCGAAGTGCCCGAGACGCTGCGCGACAAGCGCCTGGTCGAACTCAACATCAACGCCATGGTGGCAGGCGCCAAGTACCGCGGCGAGTTCGAGGAGCGCGTGCAGAAGGTGCTCAAGGAAGTGACCGAGCACCAGGGCGAGATGATTCTCTTCATCGATGAAGTGCACACCATCGTCGGTGCCGGCCAGGGTGGCGGCGAAGGCGGGCTGGACGTGGCCAACGTGTTCAAGCCGATGATGGCGCGCGGCGAGCTGAACCTGATCGGCGCCACCACGCTCAACGAGTATCAGAAGTACATCGAGAAGGACGCCGCGCTGGAGCGTCGTTTCCAGCCGGTGATGGTGCCCGAGCCGACGGTAGCGCAGACCATGATGATCCTGCGCGGCCTGCGCGACACCTTCGAGGCGCACCACAAGGTCAGCATCACCGAGGATGCGATCATCGCCGCCGCCGAGTTGTCGGACCGCTACATCACCGCGCGCTTTTTGCCTGACAAGGCCATCGACCTGCTTGACCAGGCGGCCGCACGCGTGAAGCTGTCGGCCACGGCTCGCCCAGTGGCCGTACAAGAGCTGGAGTCCGAACTGCACCAGTTGCGGCGTGAGCAGGACTACATGGCCTCGCGCAAGCAGTACGACAAGGCCGCCGAGCTGGGCAAGCGCATCGAGGCAAAAGAGGCCGAACTCAAGAAGCTCATCGAAGATTGGGAGCGCGAGCGCGCCTCGGGCAGCGCCGAAGTCAAGGCCGAGCATGTCGCGCAGATCGTCTCGCGCCTGACCGGCATTCCGGTCAACGAGCTGACGGTGGAAGAACGCGAGAAGCTGTTGCATCTGGAACAGCGGCTGCACGAGCGCCTGGTGGGCCAGGACGAAGCGGTGCGCGCGGTAGCCGATGCCGTGCGGTTGTCGCGCGCGGGGCTGCGCGAGGGCAGCAAGCCAGTGGCGACGTTCCTGTTCCTCGGGCCGACCGGCGTGGGCAAGACCGAGCTCGCCAAGGCGCTGGCCGAGTCCATCTATGGCGATGAAGGTGCGCTGCTGCGCATCGACATGTCCGAGTACGGGGAACGCCATACCGTGGCACGCCTGGTGGGCGCGCCTCCGGGTTATGTGGGCTATGACGAGGGCGGCCAGCTCACCGAGAAGGTGCGTCGCAAGCCCTACAGCGTGTTGCTGCTGGACGAGATCGAGAAGGCTCACCCCGACGTCTACAACATCCTGCTGCAGGTGTTCGACGACGGGCGGCTCACCGACGGCAAGGGCCGGGTGGTGGATTTCACCAATACCATCATCATCGCCACCTCGAACTTGGGCTCGGACATCATCCAGCGTCGGCTGAAGGCCCGTAGCGCCGCCGGCGAGGAATACGAGAAGACCAAGTCCGAGGTGATGGACGTGCTGCGCGGACACTTCCGCCCCGAGTTCATCAACCGCATCGACGAGATCATCGTCTTCCATGCGCTGGGCAAGGAGGAGATCCGCCATATCGTCGGCCTGCAGCTCGATCGTGTGGCCCGCAACGCCGCCAGCCAGGGCGTGACGCTGACCTTCGATCAGACCTTGATCGACCACTTCGCGGAGGAAGGCTACAAGCCCGAGTTCGGCGCGCGTGAACTCAAGCGCCTGATCCGCAGCGAGCTGGAGACGGCACTGGCGCGCGAGATGCTGGGTGGCGGTATCGGCAAGGGCGATCACGCCAGCGCCCGCTGGGATGACAAGGCCGAACGGGTGGTCTTCGAGCGCCAGGAGCCACCCGCGAAGCCGGCCGAGCCTGAGAAGCCCGATGCCGCGAACGTGGCTGAGGCGCCGCCGAGCGACGCGAGCAAGCCTGCGCGCAAGAAGAAGTCAGCGGGCGGCGAATCTTGAGCGATGGGGGCTGTCGTGTCCGACCCCAACGGGCTGACATGGGCAGCCACCCTCGTGCCGCTGGCGGTCACTATCCCCACAGCGGGGCACGCGGTCATCTTCTTTGAGGTGATGAAGGGGCTGACTGCTCTGTCGGTCAGTCTCGCGATGTTCGCATTCAGCCCCAATAGATTCGCCTATTTTCACTATCACATACGAGGTATATCACCATGAATGAGCAAACACCGAATCCCAATGCGACGAACGAAGGAATAAACGAACAGGCTGCGGTAAGCAGCCTTCCTGTCAGTCCAGAGGCCAAGCCTGAAGTCGTCACGGAGGTACAGCCTGAGGTTCAGAAGGAAACGGACTCGCAGGCGGCAGACAAACGTAAACAAGTCCTCGATGAGGCCGTCTCGGCCTTGTCGCTGACCAAATCAGCGCTGGCCGCACTTGACGGCAAGGACACTGCACGCGCATTAGCATCGCTGGCCGAAGTGACGGGAAAGCTGGAGCTGATCGTTGCGCGCGAACCCACGCTTGCCCTGGCCCCCGTTGATGTGCGCACCATCGTGCACGACTTGTTCGCCAACACGGAAATCATTGAGGCGATGACCGACGAGGCGCTGGATGCCCTCAAACATGGCGAGGTGCAACAGGCACGTCACGTGCTGGCTTTGCTGGCCAGTGAAATCGTGATCACGGTCACCAACATCCCTCTGGCGTCCTATCCCGCAGTCGTGAAGTCAGTCGTGCCGCTGATCGATCAGGGCAAGATTGAAGAAGCCAAAGCCGCGCTGCAGGCAGCGCTCAGCACGCTGGTCGAGGAGCGCAGCGTGCTTCCGCTGCCCGTCCTGCGTGCGAAGCTGCTCCTGCAGCGCGCCGAGACCTTGGTAGAAGATGGTCAGCGCAGCGAAGCGTCCAATGAGCGCCTGGAGACATTATTGAACGAAGCCCGGCAGCAGTTGGAAATGGCAGAACTGCTGGGCTATGGAAAGAAGAAGGACTTTGAGCCCCTGTATGCTGAACTCAAGAAAGTCAAGCAAAAGACGGCTGGGGGAGGCGGCGGAAAAGGCTGGCTCGATGAAATCAAGGCAAAGCTGTCCAAGTTGTTCTGAAACCGCTGGATAGGGCGTAAGAGGGGCGCGTCGCGCCCCTCTCTTGGCTCAGGAATGTTTGCTTTTTCACCCCATTAGATCTTTGGGAGATATAGCATGAATATAGACACTATCACCGATTCCAGTGCGGATGAGCCCACCAAAACACTGTGTTCATTGACCGAAAATTGGTGGATTTTTGCGTTGCGCGGCGTCTTGGCATTGATTTTTGCAGCCCTCGCGTTCTGGATACCACAATCGGCTCTGTTGGCCATGACCATCATGTTCGGCGCATTTTCCTTGGTCAATGGCGCGTTCAACTTGTTTGCAGCGGTGCGCCATATCCAGAAAAAAGAGCGCTGGGGCTGGCTGCTGTTCAGCGGCATTGTCGGCATACTTACGGGCGTCGTCGTCCTGGTTGCTCCTTGGGTCGCCACGATAGTCTTGGCTTCTTTTTTATGGGCTAGCGTGGGCTTCTGGGCGATTTTCACCGGTGTGCTGGAGATATCCGCCGCCGTTCGGCTGCGTCGGGAAATCAAGGGTGAAATCTGGCTTGCCCTCAGTGGACTGCTCTCGATTATACTTGGCGCTATCGTCTTGTGGATATTTTTTACCCGTCCGGTCGAGTCATTCGTGGCCGCAGGCTGGCTGTTGGGTTTCCATGCGGCAGTCTATGGCGTCACGCTTTTGTTCTTTAGTTGGAGTCTTCGCAAAACGCGCCTGGGGTAAGAGCGTGCCAAACCAAAATCTATATCTATGGATATGAGCATCCTCGATTCATACCTCCATAGAAATGACATCAAAGGAGTCATACATGCAGATGCAATATAGCTATCGAGCTGTCGACAAAGAGTTTCATGAACCATGGCAGAGAGCTTTGGGAAATGCGGTCGAGCGCGACCTCAAGCCATTGCTCGACAAACACACTAAAGATTCAGTGCGACTTCGAATCGTCCTTGATCGCGACAAGACCAAGCGGCAATTTCTGGCCAGTGGCTATATGCACCTGCCCGGCAGAAAGATTGTCAGCGTTACTGCATCACATGACGAGCTGACGCCCCTCGCGCAGATGCTCGCACAGTCGTTGTTCCGTCAGGCCAAGAAGCATTTTGACCGGCTGCATGCTCAGGACCAAATCAAGCGCAAAGCACGACGCAAGCGCTTGCGCGAGCTCAAGGTGCGAATTGCCGCAAAACCCGCGTCAGCCGCCCATGAGGCCAACGTGACCCGAATGCCTCTACTGTCGAAACTTGAGGCTGTCGCAAGGCGTGAGCTGGCTTATCTGCGGGCCGTCGGCGATTTACCGCGCGATTATCCGACGCTGCGCGACGTGGTGGATGAAGCGATTGTCCAAGCTGAGGTGGAATGGCAATCCGTGCCGGAAGAAAAAGCGGCTTACTTCGGTCTTCTGAAACATCTGTTCGCCGTCCTGGATCACGAAGTGGCAAACAGCCGGCAATTTGGCGAATTCGTTTCTCTGGACGCGCCGGTCGAACCGGATGCCCAGGACGTCGCCGAGGCCATGGTGGAAGAGGAAGTCTTCGAATTTTATCAGCCCGATGACACACTCAGGCTTGCCGATATCATCGCTGACAGTCAGCATCCCGATGCCGCAACGATCGCGGAACAGGAGGAGCTAGTTGATCGGTCGAGCGAGTTCGCTTTCGCATTCGACCTGCTGAAGGACATGCCGCGTTTGTGGCGGCGCATTTTTCTGCTTATCCGTGTGGACGGGCTGGATGCCAGCAGCGTCTCTGAGATCCTGCTGATTCCTAGTAAGGAAGATACTGTCCAAAGGTGGCTCATGCAGGCCGAAGCGTTCATCGCTGCTCATTTGGAAGAGGCCGGAGTAAGCAAAGACGGGAACGATTGGCTCCAAGGCGTTGATTGGTCGGCATTGTCTGTGACCCGAAGCGCGGCAGCCTCACTGTGGTCCAAGGAGGCGAACCATGAAGAATGATCTTCACCTCGTCTGCCCGCATGCCAGTCCATCAACCGCGTACCGACTGCGAAGCTATCGGAACATCCCAACTGTGGCCGCTGCCAGCAGCCCTTGTTCACGGGCGAGCCCCGCGAGTTGACCGGCGTGCTCGGCCACGAAATCGCGCATATTGCGAACGAGGATTTGCGTGTCATGGGCCTGGCCGATTCCATCAGCCGGCTCACCCATCTTCTGGCCTTGTTGGGGCAAATCATGCTCCTCTTCAGCCTGCCGGCCTTGCTGTGGGGCACAGTCGCTATCCAGTGGCCGGCGCTGCTGTTGCTGGCCGTTTCGCCGCAGCTCGCGCTGCTGGGTTTGTCGCGGGTGCACGAATTCGACGCCGACCGGCTCACCGCCGAATTGACCGGCGACCCACAGGGATTGGCTTTGGCGCTCGCCAAGATCGAGCGGGAGAGTCGCGCCTGGTTGCTGCCCGGATGGGGCAACCCGGAACCCTCCTGGTTGCGCACGCATCCGGCGACGACAGAGCGCATCCAACGCTTGCGGGAATTGGCTGATTCGATGGCACCGCAACCGCTTCATTCCAGCCCATTTCTGCCGGACATCCCCTTGGCGCCACGCCCACCGCGTTGGCGCGCCAGCGGTGTCTGGCGCTGATTTCAACAAGGAGAATGGCATGACCTACCCCGACCTCAACAGCCGCCCGGCGCCGGACCGATTCATCCGGCGCTGGCTCGTCATCACTGGCTGCATCGCCGCACTCATGCTGCTGTGGCAGTTCTTGCCTGCCATCGAAGCCTGGTTCAGTCCGCGCGAAGCGGCCGAGCGCACGGTGACACCGCGTGGTGATCTGGCGGCAGACGAGCAGACCACCATCCAACTGTTCGAGAAATCGCGCGGGTCGGTGGTTTACATCACCACGGCGCAACTGGTGCGTGACGTCTGGTCGCGCAATGTCTTTTCCGTGCCGCGCGGCACCGGCTCCGGCTTCATCTGGGACGATGCCGGCCACGTGGTGACCAACTTCCACGTCATCCAGGGGGCATCGTCTGCCACGGTCAAACTGGCCGACGGTCGCGATTATCAGGCTGCGCTGGTGGGCGCCAGCCCCGAGCACGACATCGCCGTGCTCAAGATCGGCGTCGGCTTCAAGCGCCCGCCCGCTGTGCCGGTGGGCACCAGTGCCGACCTCAAGGTCGGGCAGAAAGTGTTCGCTATCGGCAATCCCTTCGGATTGGACTGGACGCTCACCACCGGCATCGTCTCGGCGCTCGACCGCACCCTCGACGGCGAAGGGGGCGGGCCTGCCATCGATCACCTGATCCAGACCGACGCCGCTATCAACCCCGGCAACTCCGGCGGCCCGCTGCTCGATTCGGCCGGGCGGCTGATCGGCATCAACACCGCCATCTACAGCCCTTCGGGCGCGTCCGCTGGCATCGGTTTCGCTGTGCCGGTGGATACCGTCATGCGCGTGGTGCCGCAACTCATAAAGACCGGCAAGTACATCCGTCCGGCGCTGGGCATCGAGGTGGATGAGCAGCTCAACGCGCGTCTGCAGGCGCTGACCGGTAGTAAGGGCGTATTCGTATTGCGCGTGACGCCGGGCTCGGTGGCGCACAGGGCCGGGCTCGTCGGCATCAAGGTCACCGCAGGCGGCATCGTGCCCGGCGATCGCGTTATCAGCATCGACGGTATCGCCGTCGACGACGTCACCACATTACAGGCCCGGCTAGACGACAAGAACGTTGGAGATGTTGTGGTCTTGTTAGTGGAGCGGGCCGGCAAGACTCGCGAGATGCTTGTGGAACTACAACCGGGAGTTTGATGGAAAGTGGGTCATGGATCTGCACAGCGAAGCAGTCAAGCTGTTTTTGAGTAATAAAGTTAAATACTAGGTAATAAATAATCATACTTAGTAATAAAGTTTCATACGAATTTTCAAAATAAAGAAGATATATTCATTATTTTCAGTATTTTGTAATTTTGGTATGAAACTTTTTTTATTTTGATAGAATTAAATTTAGACTAGCCCTGCCTATAGTATGATACTTTAATAAATACAATATAATTTTGGAACCAATAAAAACAAATACTTATGCACAACAAAGGATGAAACTTTATTACTCTCATATAGGTGTTTATTCTTCCTATACTCGACCGGATGTTGTGGCGACCTGCAAAAGACCGACACCGAAGATCAGCCGCCGCAGCTCCATCAGCTTGCCAAGCGAGAATTCCAGCCCCAGCATGAACAGCAACAAGATCACGCCCAATTCACCGATAGCGCCAAGGGTTGCTTCACCATCAATAAGCTCGAGACCGTGCGGGCCCAAAGCCATGCCTGCAAGCAAAAACCCAACGATCGAAGGAACACCTAAACGGGAGCATATGGCAACGGCAATGAATGCGCCCGAAATCAGGGTCGCACCCGCAATCAGGAATTCGGCGGTTCCATGCATCGACTTCAGCCCCTTCGCCCGGATACTGTCGTTCCAATCCACGCCGGCGGATCAGAGGCTGGAAAGGACTCGATGGCAGCCTCCAGAACTGGATCGAGAAACTCAGCCTCCGATTTCTGCGGCGTTCCCGTGTTTTCGGATGCGCCGTATCCTTTTGGGAGGTGATGCTCCGACATCGTCGGTTGCCCCATCTGAACCCACCCTTCCTTGGAAGTATCGACCCCGCGATAAAGCTGATGACTGCTTGTGCCCGCCCAAGGGTTTGGTCCGATGCGCCGCGGACGATCTTCACGCACGATATAGCGCCAATCGTTCTTGAGGGCATAGTCGACAGCGCTGTCGCGATCTGGAAATGTCATCCTGATAGGCCGGTAAGGATCCTGAGACGTCGTCCATCCCATCAAGGGCTCAAGGTTCTGCGGGCGTGACGGTTCGAACTCCAGAACCCAGTGTCGGGATCGTGGCGCGGACGTGGCGGCCGCGCGCGCGGGTCGGTAAATGATGGCGGTTGGCACATCATGAGAACGAAGGTTGGTTCCGGGAATTGTTGGTGCGAATGGCGGGCGGTTATGTCCTTGCATCATCTTTCGAATCTCCTTTCTTCTGTTTATTGTTGGCTGCATTTGCGTCTGGCTTGGACTTTGAGTGCTCGATGTCGTCCAGCCGCTCGATCTTGCGTGAGTTCGCCATGATCGTTTCTACAGCCGACCGAAGCGCTTCAGGGTCGTTGTCGCTGCTGATGTCCGAACGCATCGCAATCGTGACTTCAGCTACGGCATGCATCACCTGTTCTGCGTCATTGCCGTTCAACTGGCCATCCTCAAGTCCATCAACAAGCAGATCAAGAACGCGTCGGAACGCTTCGACAACTGGCGCGCTGCCGACAACGGCAAGCTTGTGGCTGATGACCCTGAGTTCATCAATGAGCGCAAAATCATGACGTTCACGCTCCACGATTTCAGCAACCTTTTCGATGACGCGCATATATGTGTCATGCTTTTGTTGAAAAAGAAGAACTTGCCCTTCTTTTCTTAACTCAAGCTCAGTCTGGCGATTGAGGAGCACAGCTGTCAGATAGATAGTGGCAGCTGCACCCAGGAACACTAGGATCATCTCTTGGGCAAAAGGAACGTTTTCACCAACAAAGTATAAGCCGCGGTAGGCTGCGTAACCTACGCCCACTAAAACAATGGAAATTACCAGGTAGGCGACGTCCCTGCCGCGAAAGCTCGTCTTTACCGGTGGCTTCATGGGTTGGCCTTTCTTAATCATGGCTGTCGTTGCCTAGCGAACGGGTGTCAGGGGCAGGTTCGGTCTCCTTTTCGGGTCGCAAGAGAATAGGGGTTGGTCCAGAGCCAAATACATTGAACCCATCCCGCAGACAGCGCTCGAAAATCGTTTCATCCCAGTTCGAGAAATCTCTTTCCACTTCATATGTATATTTTGGCCGTGTCATTGGGCACCAGCCGGAGCTTCGATCCGAAAGGCAGGGGCTTTTCCATCCTTGTCCTGGCCGGCATAAAGCGTCAGATGCGGATAAGGGATTTCGATGCCAAGTTCGTCGAAGCGCTGTTTTATCCTGTGCAGATATTCGCGCCGGATTGACCATTGCTCACCTGGCAAGACCTTGAGGCGAAGACGCAGGATAACCGAAGAGTCACCCAACGTTTCGACCCCAAAGACCTCTGGCTCGGCTAATATTCTCGTTGACCAGGTTGTTTCCGAAGCTAGCTCACGGGCGACACTCTCCATAACGTTCAATGCCTCCTGAAGGTTTTCGCGATAGGCGACACCGACATCGATTACGGCCATCGAATAGTCCGTTGTCTTATTTGTCAGATTGGTGATGGCTCCGTTGGGCACATAGACCACGTCACCATTGAGTTGACGCAGGCGCACATAGCGCAACGTCATCTCTTCGACTTGGCCTGCCACACCGCCAATATCCACGATATCCCCGATGCGGAGTTGCCCTTCCAGCAACAAGACCAAACCCGAAAAATAGTCTTTTATCAGGCTCTGCGCAGCAAACCCCACTGCGATGCCGCTTACCCCCGCAGTCGTCAGGATCGGTGCCACAGAAATGCCAAGGATTGAGAGGGAAATGGTCACGGCCAAGGCCCACACGACCAGCCGACTGACGAAACGGATCAGACGAAAAGATGTTTCAATGCGTTTGACCTCATCTGCAGATCTCTTGGAAGTGCGGGTTCTTTTGCTGATGCGTGTGATGGCCCGCGAAAGCACTGCGGACACGAGCCACGCCACGGTCATGACGAGCACAATCTGTGCAACTGTTTGGGAAACGGAAATAAGGCCGGATAGGAGCTCTGCCTGTGTGACCTGCAAATTCAAAAAATTCATTTATATGCACTCCCTATTATTCTGCAACGAAAGGTCGGCTGGCGCAGCGCTGCTTCTCTTTTTTTAAAGGCAGCCAGGTCCTGTGACGTGCCTGGCCGCCGTTCTCGCGTTTTAAGTGGCTGTAGTTTCGGCCCCAGCGTGTCGTCCGAAGCGCTGACTTTCCGAAGCTTCAATGCCAACAGGATCATGGTTACACCGAAGATTGCGGCATAGACGCCCAACAACCAACCGAGGGCCATAATACTGCCTGCGGGTGTCGTGAACAAGACCCATGTGACGGCAGCGCCAAGCAAGATGGAAATGACACCGCTGAGGACGAGCAACCATTCCCCCTCGATTTCCTTACGGAGCCGAAAGGCCGCGACGATCTCCATCACGCCGGATGTGATCGACCAGAATGCAACCATCGTCCAGAGAAACACGGTTAACACGAGTGTCGCGACGAACGGGCTGACCAGGACGATAAGCCCGGTTGCGATGCCAAGGAGGCCGCTGAAGATCAACCAGCCCCAGCTTTCACCCTGACGCATGTTTTTATAGCGAGACCAAAGCCCCAGTACGCCATCCGCAAAGGAGTAGGCACCAAACACAATGGTCAGTGTTAGGACCGCTTCAGCGGGCATCAGCCATGCCAGGGCGGCAAGAATGACGGCAACGATGCCGCGCCACAGGAAAGCCTTCCAGTCGGCTTGGGAAACAAGTCTTGGAAAACCACACTCTGCGTTGTGATATGGTAGCTCATGAGAAGACCTGTTTGATGTGCAACTGTTTGTTTTGCAACAACATTTTAGCACACAATAGGCCTTCTCATCCTTTGTGTGGTGAATAATTCAGGTTAGGAGTATGAGGGAGCAGAATCACCCGTTTTTCGGACCAAGTTTCCATGCCAAAATGGCAAACACTCCCTCCGGCCAATTTGACGGTGCCAAAAAGATTCGATTTGTCCCCAGGCGCATGGCTGCGGGAGACGCGCCGTGGCTTCTTGGCCGATGCTTTATCTTTCGAAATAGGCATGCTGGGGGTTCCACGTATCACTCGATGGTGCCTCAAGGGAATCATCCAACTGAGTTGTCGCGGCACTGTTGCAAATAGAGATTTGAGTCGATGAAGTTCCTTTTTAAAAGTGCTTAGAGACCGAAAACCCTGTTGATTAGACACACTTCACCTTGAGGCTGACCATAATAAAATGACCATGCTTGTCCTTTACGTAGTGCACGCATGACTTCAATACCTTTAATTGTGGCATAAGCCGTCTTCATAGATTTGAATCCTAATGTGGCCCTGATGATCCGCTTTAACTTACCATGATCACATTCAATGACATTATTTTTATACTTAATCTGCCTGTGCTCAATATCTACTGGACATTTTCCTTCTCGCTTTAACCGTGATAAAGCATGGCCATAGGTCGCTGCTTTATCTGTATTGATGACCCGTGGAATTTGCCATTTTTTCACCGTATTGAAGATCTTTCCTAAAAAACAATAGGCTGATTTACTGTTCCGTCTAGCGGAAAGGTAAAAGTCAATCGTATGACCCCGTTGATCAACTGCACGATACAGGTAAGACCATCGTCCATTCACTTTTACATAGGTTTCATCAATATGCCACGAGCTCAGATCTGTAGGATTACGCCAATACCAGCGTAAACGTTTTTCTATTTCAGGAGCATAACGTTGAACCCAACGGTAAATAGTCGTGTGATCAACATTCACACCCCGTTCGGCCAGCATTTCCTGCAGTTCACGATAGCTAATGCCATATTTACAATACCAGCGCACAGCCCAAAGAATGATTTCGCCCTGAAAATGCCGACCATGGAAAGGATTCATATGCTGCACCTTTAGCTAAAACAGTCTTCAGCTTACCATTCGTGGTTATTTGCAACAGTGCCCACAAGAGAAGGTCCTAGCTGCCCTGGTTGTTCTACAGCAGCAGGGACCGAGTTTAGGCCGTTCTTTAGTAGATACTGTGTATGAGTCTAAATTTACCAATATGAAAGAACTGCGTGTTCAACATCGCGGTAGACCCTTAAGAGCTTTCTTCGCATTTGATCCCTTACGACAGGCTATTGTTCTATGTATTGCTGATAAAGGCGGTAAAAAGCGTTTTTATAAAGACATGCTGGATATTGCAGATGAACAATACCAACTTCATCTCACTACCCAAGGAGATAAATCTAATGGCTAAGACTCTGCAAGAATTGTTAGCTAGCCGCTCTCCAGAGAGCCAAGCCCGTATTCAAAAAATGGCTGATGAATTACTGCTAGAAAATCAGCTTCATCTTATTCGTGAAGAACTCGAAATTTCTCAAAAAGAGCTTGCTGAAACTTTGGGAATAAAACAGCCATCGCTTTCAGCAATAGAAAATCGTGGCAATGATCTTAAGATTTCAACCATGAAAAAGTATGTTGAGGCAATGGGTGGGAAGCTCCGTATTGATGTAGAGCTTCCAACAGGAAAACATATAGGATTCAACGTTTAACAATAAAAATGGGAGCTATAGGCTCCCATTTTTAGATTCGTATAACGTTGAACCCAACGGTAAATAGTCGTGTGATCAACATTCACACCCCGTTCGGCCAGCATTTCCTGCAGTTCACGATAGCTAATGCCATATTTACAATACCAGCGCACAGCCCAAAGAATGATTTCGCCCTGAAAATGCCGACCATGGAAAGGATTCATATGCTGCACCTTTAGCTAAAACAGTCTTCAGCTTACCATTCGTGGTTATTTGCAACAGTGCCGATTTTTTGAAAAAAGCATAGGTCTAGATAATCAAGCTAGATTTTTTAAAACTCCACATTGGTCAATTGTACATAAACCATCACAAGTACCTCTTAAATCAGATAGTTGTTCAATAAGCTTTTGTTGCTTGATTATATTTTCTCTGATAGCACTGACATGTAAGTCAATTAATTCATTCACATCTGAACAATTTTTCTCAGGTTTGTCTTTATAGGTAAGTAATTGACGAATTTCATTCAAACTCATATTTAAAGTTCGGCAATTCAAAATAAACTTAATTCGCTCAACATAGCCTATATCGTAAAGGCGGTAATTTCCTTCCGTTCTTTCGGGTTCCGGAATTAAACCTTCCTTTTCATAAAACCTAATTGTTAATACTGAACATGAGGTTTTTTTAGAGAGTTCACCAATTTTTAAAGGCATTGAGTTGGTATTTCCAAAAAATCTTGACTCTATAGTAACTATAGGGATTCTAATATTCAAAGTTTATAAATTTTTTTAATGGGTATAATTATGAGTGGTTGTGGATGTAGTAAAGAAACACCATGCGAAGATAAGAAATCTCAACAAGAAAATCATCCATCAATTGCAGAAGCAAACAATTCAAAGAATTGTGATAATACGCTTAGCTGTTGTGGTGAAGAGGAAGAAAAAAAATCTTCATCTCCTTGCTGTAACACTTCAAACAGTTGTGAAGATACCGCTCAATCCTGTTGTGGTTCTGATCCCAAAGAAAATTTAAGCACTGAAGACGTTTTAAAAGATTCGCACTACATGAGTGAATACTTAGTTCCCAAAATGGATTGTTCTGCGGAAGAACAGATGGTTCGTATGGCGCTATCTTCAATTGATGGTGTTCAAAAACTCATCTTTGATTTACCTAACCGGTCTTTAAAGGTTCTACATAATCAAAAAGATGAAAATATAACTACCAAACTTGAAGCTTTGGGTTTTGGTGCAAAGCTTGTGAAGACTGAAACTTATATAAGCAATCAACAAGCTAAGCAAACAAGTACCTATACCATTCCTAAAATGGATTGCTCTGCTGAAGAGCAAATGGTCCGTATGGCTCTTGCAGATATTGAAGCAGTTAAAGGTCTTACTTTTGATCTTCCCAATCGAAAACTGAAAGTCTTCCATAATGAAGGGAGTCAGCAAATTACGGCCAAACTTGAAGGACTGGGTTTTGGGGCGAAACTTGATGAAACACAGCTTTCTTCAGGCGATATACCTAATGAACCTGATCCTGTGAGACAAGCTAAAGTACTTAAACTGTTATTAGGCATTAATGCTCTACTTTTCTTTATAGAATTCATCAGCGGAATTATTGCTGCGTCTACAGGATTGATTGCTGATTCTCTAGATATGTTTGCCGATGCAGCCGTTTATGGTATTGCGCTATATGCCGTCGGAAAAGCTGCGAAATATCAAGTGAAAGCAGCCCATTTCGCAGGTTGGATTCAGTTATTACTTGCTGTCATCGTGATTATTGATGTCATTAGACGATTCATGTTTGGAAGCGAGCCAGAATCAACGCTCATGATTGTTATTGGCCTGCTCGCACTTATAGCTAACGTGACATGCTTATATCTTATTTCTGGTCATCGAGAAGATGGCGCACATATGAAAGCCAGTTGGATTTTCTCGGCGAATGACGTTGTCGTAAATATGGGCGTTATATTTGCCGGTGTACTCGTGGCGTGGACGGGATCAGCTTACCCAGACTTAATCATTGGCATCCTGGTTTCTTTATTCGTGCTTAATGGTGCTCGAAAAATTTTGGCTTTGAAGTAAGGGCACTGTTGCAAATAACCACGAATGGTAAGCTGAAGACTGTTTTAGCTAAAGGTGCAGCATATGAATCCTTTCCATGGTCGGCATTTTCAGGGCGAAATCATTCTTTGGGCTGTGCGCTGGTATTGTAAATATGGCATTAGCTATCGTGAACTGCAGGAAATGCTGGCCGAACGGGGTGTGAATGTTGATCACACGACTATTTACCGTTGGGTTCAACGTTATGCTCCTGAAATAGAAAAACGTTTACGCTGGTATTGGCGTAATCCTACAGATCTGAGCTCGTGGCATATTGATGAAACCTATGTAAAAGTGAATGGACGATGGTCTTATCTGTATCGTGCAGTCGATCAACGTGGCGATACCATTGATTTTTATCTTTCTTCTAGACGTAATACCAAATCAGCATATTGTTTTCTTGGAAAAATTTTAAATAATGTGAAGAAGTGGCAAATTCCACAAGTGATCAACACGGATAAAGCACCCACATATGGACGTGCTTTATCACGGTTAAAACGGGAAGGTAAATGTCCACCAGACCTTGAGCACAGGCAGATTAAGTATAAAAATAACGTGATTGAATGTGATCATGGCAAGCTAAAGCGGATCATCAGGGCCACATTAGGATTCAAATCTATGAAGACGGCTTATGCCACAATTAAAGGTATTGAAGTCATGCGTGCACTACGTAAAGGACAAGCATCGTCATTTTATTATGGTCAGCCTCAGGGTGAAGTGTGTCTAATCAACAGGGTTTTCGGTCTCTAAGTACTTTTTAAAGGGAACATCATCGACTCAAATCTCTATTTGCAACAGTGCCATTTGAAGAATGCTTCAATCTGACGGCTGCGAACCGCCAGGGACAGGCGCAATGTCAGATTCTGTCGCGGCCTTGGCGCGTGCCTGGAAGCGTTCATAGCAATCCAGCCCGCAGAAATGTTCGACGTATTCCGCGCCTTCCGGGGTGAAGGCGGCATCGAGCGGAATTTCTTTGCAGCATACGCAGCAGGTGGTGCAACTGGCAGTGTTCGGGGCGTTTGCGTTCATGGTGGTACTCCTCCAGATTGGTAGCGAAGCTCAAAGCTGCCCACTCTCGGCTGGCTGGGAAGCGGTCATGATCTTCCCTTGAAGGCCCGCAGCAGCCGCGTCACAGACAGGACAAACAAGCCGGTCAGCGTGAGGGCTGCAATACCCCAGTGCTCTCCGATGAACGCGCCGGCCGTCGTGCCGGCTAGCACAATGGCGAGAATCGGCAAATGGCAGGGACAGGTGAGCACGGCCAGCGCGCCCCACAAGTAGCCGGTGATCGGTTTGTGCGTCTCAGACGGCAAGTGCTCTGGGCTGTTCATGGCAGACTCTCCGCGTGCTGTGCCGGTTCGGTTGGCATGGCGGCCAGTTGCATTTCGAGGCTGGCCAGGGCCTCGCGCCGACGCTCGACGAGTTGCCGCAACACGGCAAGCTGCGCAGACGCACCGTCACCGTCCGCAGCATCCAGCGCCCGGCACAGCCGCGCCAGTGCGTCCAGGCCGATACCCGCTTCGAAGGCAGCCCGTACAAAGCGCAGCCGTTGCAACGCGGTGTCATCGAACAAGCCGTAGCCGCCCGTGGTGCACGCGACCGGCCGTAGCAATCCGCGCAGCAGGTAGTCGCACACGATATGCACGCTCACCCCGGCATCAAGGGCCAGCCGGGACACTGTGTAGGCGCTCATTGAACACCTCCTTTTCCTCATCCGGCGCAGCACGAAAGCTGCTTCACGTCCTTGCTGAAGGTCTGCGCCGCGAGCTTCAGCCCTTCGACCATGGTCAGGTAGGGGAACAATTGGTCGGCCAGTTCCTGCACGGTCATACGGTTGCGAATGGCGAGCACCGCCGTCTGGATCAGTTCACCCGCTTCCGGGGCCACCGCTTGCACGCCGATGAGCCGTCCGCTACCTTCCTCGATGACCAGCTTGATGAAGCCGCGTGTGTCGAAGTTGGCAAGCGCACGCGGCACGTTGTCCAAGGTCAAGGTGCGACTGTCGGTCTCGATCCCGTCGTGATGTGCTTCCGCCTCGCTGTAGCCCACGGTGGCGACCTGCGGGTCGGTGAACACCACGGCCGGCATTGCGGTCAGGTCCAGGGCCGCATCGCCGCCAGTCATGTTGATCGCAGCACGGGTGCCGGCCGCTGCCGCCACATAGACGAACTGAGGCTGGTCGGTGCAGTCGCCAGCCGCATAAATGTGTGGCGTACTGGTGCGCATGCCCTTGTCGATGACGATGGCCCCCTGCGCATTGGCAGCGACTCCCGCCGCTTCCAATGCCAGGCTGCGCGTGTTCGGTGCCCTGCCAGTGGCGACCAGCAGCTGGTCGGCGCGTATTTCACCGTACCCGGTGGTCAGCACGAATTCGCCGTCCACATGCGCGACCTGGCTGGCTTGCGTGTGTTCCAATACCTTGATCCCTTCGGCACGGAACGCGGCTGTAACGGCCTCGCCGATGGCCGGGTCGTCGCGGAAGAACAGCGTGTTGCGAGCTAGGATCGTGACCTGGCTGCCCAGCCGGGCGAAGGCTTGCGCCAGTTCCAGCGCGACCACCGACGAGCCGATCACGGCTAGGCGTTCGGGAAGGGTGTCGCTGACCAGGGCCTCGGTCGAAGTCCAGTAGGGTGACTCTTTCAGGCCCGGAATCGGCGGCACGGCCGGGCTGGCACCCGTGGCGACTAAGCAGCGGTCGAAAGCTACCACGCGCTCGCCACCATCGTTTAAACGGACGACCAGGCTCTGCTCATCCTTGAAACGCGCCTCACCATGTACAACGGTGATGGCCGGGTTGCCGTCCAGAATGCCTTCGTACTTGGCATGGCGCAGTTCTTCGACGCGCGCCTGCTGCTGGGCCAGTAGTTTGCTGCGGTCAATCGCAGGCACAGTCGCCGCGATACCGCCGTCGAACGGACTTTCCCGACGTAAATGGGCGATGTGGGCGGCGCGAATCATGATCTTGGACGGCACGCAGCCGACGTTGACGCAGGTGCCGCCGATGGTGCCGCGCTCGATCAGCGAGACGTGCGCGCCTTGCTCGACGGCCTTCAGTGCTGCCGCCATTGCCGCGCCACCGCTACCAATGACGACGACCTGCAACGGGCGTTCGTTGCCACTGGGCTTATCAGCGGCCCCTATCCAGCCGCGCATCTTGTCGAGCAGGCCGGCGCGGTTGTCCGTCGGTGGCGCATCGGCAAGCGTTGCCTCGTAGCCCAGTCCGGCCACGGCGGTAGTCAGCGCATCCGATGACGTGCCCGCCTCAATGGCGAGTTGCGCTGTGCCCTTCGGATAGGACACCAGCGCCGATTGCACGCCGGGCACTTTCTCCAAGGCTTCCTTGACGTGAGCCGCGCACGAGTCGCAGGTCATCCCGGTGATTTTCAGGGTGGTCATGTATTTTTCCTTTTCTGTGGTGGCTACGGCTGTTGCCGTCAGCCACGTTGTTCTGGCAATTCACAGCTGTCCGGCCCGCAGCGGCGATGTGCTGGCGAGATGAAATCCCAGACCGACACCCCAACCATCAAGGCCAGGCCGACATAGAGCAGTCCACCGCTCTGCCAGCCGTAAGCCCGCATTAAAAACACCGCTGCCAGCACCAAGATCGGGCCTATCGTGCCGAGCGCCGTGCGTCGCCACTGTCGATGATTGAGCCAAGCGATAGCATTGGCGAGTAACGCGATGCCGGCGAACATCGGCAGCAGGATGCCAATGAATAGCCCCTCGTACTGGCTCAAGAAGCCCAGTCCGATGGCCGCGCCAAAGCTGGCGATGGCAGGAAAACAGGCGGCGCAGCCCATCGCGGAAACGACGCTGCCGAGCGCGCCGGTTTTGCCAGCGATGCGCGTGATGAGTCCCATGTGTCGCTCCCGAGTTCGGTTAACGGATCAGCGTTTGAGGCTGGACGGATAGCCCGCGTCCTCGGTCGCCTTGGTCAACTTCTGGACGTTGGTCTTGGCATCGTCGAAGGTGACGACGGCCTGGCGCTTGTCGAAACTTACGTCGGTCTTGCTCACGCCCTCAACCTTGGAAAGCGCGTGCTTGACAGTGATCGGGCAAGAGGCGCAGGTCATGCCAGGCACGGACAGCGTGACGGTCTGAGTGGCGGCGAACACGGGGGCAACGAAAGCGGCGAGAGCGAGGAAGGCAAACAGCTTTTTCATGATGAACTCCTGATTAGTAGAAAAATGGCATGACGTAGGGAAAACCAAGCGCGACCAAGACCAACACGGCGACGAACCAGAAAATGAGCTTGTAGGTGGTGCGCACTTGCGGAATCGCGCACACCTCGCCCGGCTTGCAGGCTGCGGTCGGTCGGACGATGCGCCGCCAGGCAAAGAACAGTGCAACCAGCGCCGCGCCGATGAAGATCGGCCGATACGGCTCCAATACCGTCAGGTTGCCGATCCATGCCCCGCTGAACCCCAAGGCGATCAAAACCAGCGGCCCCAGGCAGCAGGCCGACGCAAGAATGGCGGCCAGCCCACCGGCGAAGAGCGCGCCGCGCCCGTTTTGTGGTTCAGACATACGCTTGTCCTTTCAAATTTGGTTTGGATAGCTTAAGCTTACTTCCGTAGTTATGTACGGAGTCAAGCGATATGCAAATTAATTTTGAGAATCTGACCATTGGCGTTTTTGCCAAGGCGGCCGGGGTCAATGTGGAGACCATCCGGTTCTACCAGCGCAAGGGCCTGCTGCCGGAGCCAGACAAGCCCTATGGCAGCATTCGCCGCTATGGCGAGGCGGATGTAACACGAGTGCGGTTCGTGAAATCGGCCCAGCGGCTGGGCTTTAGCCTGGACGAAATCGCCGAGCTACTGCGGCTGGAGGATGGCACCCATTGCGAGGAAGCCAGCGGCCTGGCCGAGCACAAGCTTAAGGATGTGCGCGAGAAGATGGCCGACTTGGCACGCATGGAGGCCGTGCTGTCTGAACTGGTGTGCGCCTGCCATGCGCGGAAAGGGAACGTTTCCTGCCCGCTGATTGCGTCACTGCAAGACGGAACGAAGCTCGCTGCATCGGCGCGGGGGAGTCACGGGGTGACTACGCCTTAGCGTGCTTTATTTTCCGAATTCTGAGACGACCCCTAGATGGGGTGCTTTTGCACAGTTTGAACGTGAGATCATTTTAGAGCGGCAAAAGGAAGGAATTAAACTTGCCTCTTCTCAAGGGAAGTACAAAGGCCGGGTACATAAATTGAAACCTGATCAGGCTGAAGCTTTGCGACAAGACTGGAAGAAAGGGAAGTACCCTTCAAAAATGGCATTAGGCCAGGCATTTGGAATTAGTCGCCAAGCGGTATATCGGTATTTAAAAGCCGGGAAATAACTCAATTGAAATTGGCGACTATATTTAGTTTAGCTTATGAAAATCGTGAAACGTTGATTAAATAATAAGTGCAGAAAGCAAAGAGTTACAAATTTTATACAATATAAGTTTTTGATTTATAATTAATTAACTCGATTGCAATCTAGCTTTTTCAGCAACGATTTATCTTTTTTAAAATAGTATTAATTGGCTTTGTTGCATAAATATGTAAGCATCTGATTTAAATAAATTTAATTTTGGATCAAAAAATAATCAAAACTTTTAAAATCATATAGTTATGAAATCTTTGTGCAACAAAGCCACTTTAAAGCACAGTCTTTTAAATAAAAAAACTGTGTGCGCACCTATTAATGACAGTGGTAATCACCAGTTTTACTGTTGGTATGACAACCCTGTGAGTTCGTTCCCCCAGAATGAGCATTCGCATAGGTAAATGACATGCCTATAAAGCATATTAATAAAATTCTTTTCATCTTAATCCCTCTCAAATAATTAGAATATCAACTGTATGATATTTAATAAAAGCCAACATGGCTTAGACTATTTCCAAATATATAAAGTAAAGCCAAAAAAACTTTAAATGTATATAAAAAATGGTTAAATAATTGCAAGGGGGGCTTTAAAACGTTTTAATCGTAAAGCATTTCCTAGTACAAATATTGACGAGAGAGCCATTGCACCAGCAGCAAATACAGGAGAAAGTAGCAGTCCAAATTGCGGATAAAGTACACCTGCTGCAATAGGAATCAGAGCTGCATTGTAAACAAATGCCCAAAATAAATTTTCACGAATATTGGTTATAGTCGCTTTGCTTAAAGCGATAGCATTTGGCACTCCTTTCAGGTTGCCAGACATCAAAACCACATCAGCAGCTTCAATAGCTACGTCTGTACCTGTACCTATTGCTAAACCAATATCTGCTTCTGCAAGTGCAGGAGCATCATTAATGCCATCTCCAACATATGCGAGTTTACCATATTGATTTTTTAATTTTTTAACGGCCTCTATTTTACCTTCTGGTAAGACTTCTGCAATAACCTCATCAATACCTAGTTTTTTTGCAATCGCTTGAGCTGTATGACGGTTATCACCTGTAATCATGGCAACCTTTAAACCTAACTGATGTAACGCTTCAATTGCAGCAAATGTTGATTCTTTAATTGGATCTGCTACAGCAATAATGGCAGCAAGTTTCTGGTCAATCGCAACATAGAGAGGGGTTTTTCCTTCTTCTCCCAAACGATCCGAAAATTGAGAAAAAACATTAGGATTCAAACCTAGTTTTTCCATATATCGATCTGCACCAATATGAACCAAATGTTCAGACACCGTTGCTTCTATTCCATAGCCCGTGACTGACTTGAAATCAGCAACAGGAGACAGGATTAATTCCTTATCTATAGCGGCTTGTACAATTGCTCGAGCAATAGGATGCTCAGACTTTGATTCAACGGCTGCCATAAGTGAAAGTACGGCATTGTATTCAAACCCTTCTAAGACATGCAGATCGGTTAAAATTGGTTTCCCTTCAGTCAGGGTCCCTGTTTTATCAACAGCAACCACTTTAGTTTCTTTGAGCAGCTGCAAAGCTTCCCCTTTACGGAATAAAACACCCATTTCAGCACCACGCCCAGTTCCCACCATGATTGATGTAGGCGTTGCAAGTCCCATTGCACAAGGACATGCAATAATGAGTACCGCAACTGCATTAACTAAGCTAAACGTTAGGGCTGGCTCAGGGCCGAAGATAAACCAAGTAATAAAAGTTAAAAGAGAGAGACCCATTACTACAGGTACAAACCACATGGTAATTTTATCAACCAATGCCTGAATAGGCAGCTTGGAACCCTGTGCCTGTTCAACCATTCGGATGATTTGAGAAAGCACTGATGAACTACCAACAGAGGTGGCTTTGATATTTAAGCTGCCACTTTGGTTAATTGTTCCTCCTACCACAGTAGAGTCTATCGTTTTTTCAACGGGCATAGGCTCGCCAGTAATCATGGATTCATCAATAAAACTTTGGCCGTGAATAACTTCACCATCGACAGGGATACGCTCACCTGGTCTAATCTCTACAATCGTTCCTGTTTGAACTTCGGCAATCGGAACTTCTATCACCTGATTATTGAGCTGTATTCTGGCAACTTTAGGCTGCATTCCAACTAGATGTTGAATTGCTAAAGACGTTCGGCCTTTTGCCTTGGCTTCAAAAAATCTACCTAATAGAATTAAAGTGATAATAACCGCTGCAGCTTCATAATAAACATTGACCGTGCCTTGTGGCAGGACACTTGGAAAGAAAGTAGCAACCACTGAATAAAGATAAGCAGCCAATGTTCCTACAGCCACCAAGGAATTCATGTCTGGTGCTAAGCGGAATAAACTTGGGATGCCCTTTTTGAAGAAGCGTCGGCCTGGAAAAATTAATGCTACTGTGGTCAAGAAAAATTGCATTAACCAGCTATTTTGTTGGCCAATGTTATCCATCATAAACGTATGAAAGGCCGGAATCAGGTGTGATCCCATTTCTAAAATAAAAATGGGTAGAGTCAATAAGACTGACAAAATTAAATCTTTTTTAAGTTTTTCTAATTCAATATTTTTTTTATCTTGAAAGCTTTCCGTAGTTTGATGAACTGACTTTGCTTCAAACCCTGCTTTGGTGACAGCCTGAATTAACGAGTCACGAGTGACAGATGAGCTTGCCTGAATAGTCGCTTTTTCGGTAGCTAGATTTACATGAGCCGACTCAACTCCTTCAACAGATTTTAAAGCCTTTTCTACTCGACCTACACAAGAAGCACATGACATACCCTCTATCGTAAGCTCTATCGGTTGCAATACTTCCACTTCGTAGCCTGCTTTTTCTACGACTTTAATTAAAGTAGCGCGATCAAGTGGTTGATGTCCATAAATGACTGCTTTTTCGGTTGCCAGGTTTACGTGAGCTGATTCAACCCCCTCAACAGATTTTAAAGCTTTTTCCACACGCCCTACACAAGAAGCACATGTCATCCCTTCAATCTCTAATGTTTCACTGTAGCGTGGCGTATCAGTCATTTCGGTACTCATATACGATCTCTATCATTTAGATATGCTGAGTTCTATATGCGAAGATCAGCTCGAACCAAGATTAGGGGGAATTCAGGGATTACTTTTATTTCAAGCAAGTACAGGTTTTATCTGTACGATGAGGAAAATAAGAGAGAGTAAAAGTGGTAAGGAATTCCCACTGTTACTCTAACAGAGATTAAGCAGGATCAGCTGTAAATCCACGCTCACTGAGAGTGGCAATGACTTGATCCTGACTCACCGTTGTGTTGATTTCAACAATACGGTTTTGTAAATCAATATCGAGTGAGGCATTCGAGTCGAGCTCTTTAATTGCGGTAGTAATGCCGCGTGCACAACCACCACAAGTCATATTAGCGATGTGAAATTTCATATGTTGCTCCTTTTTAACAAAACATTTGTTTAAAACATTAGAACAGTAACTCTAAACTTTCACCATACAACCAGCCTTTTTCTGAATCAGTTACTCGCTGTAACTTGGTCTGTTTACAACCTTACAGTTTTCTTCAGAGTATTCCAAAGAAGAGTGTTCTAATGACTACAGTAAAAGTACTTAACCAACATTAATGTGACTTTAAAATGACATTTTTGTCATCTACGATCACTCTGAAATTTATAAGATTAGTTATTTCAATCAATGGTAGTGAACTGAATAGATGAGACCGTTATGGGTTGAAGATAAGCTAAAAACCGGTGACTACCTTTATGTATAATGCCTCATGATGCGAGTTTACTGTTCTGATTGTCGTAAGTTGGCAGTCCAGTAGAAACTTTATTGCTCAGCTACAAAAGATAAATGCAGTAATGTTAAATTTCCTCAATTCCCTTATTTTGAAATTCTCTTATTCAATACCCACGACAGTGGTTATATAGCCTGTTGTTAATAGAATTGATAGACCTAATAACATCTCAAATAAAATGGCATGACTAAGGTGTTTAGCGAATTTAGGATGTTGAAGACGCGGGGTGAAATACCATTTGTTGAAGGCAGCTAAAAGTAGAATACCTATAACAAAAAACATTTTAACCATGAAACCATAGCCATATGCAGTATTGATTAAGGTATTAAAATCTTTAATTAAAAGAAGAGCTACACTAGCGCCACAGGCGATTAATATCCCAACAATGAAAGCAGCAATACGTCCAAATACATGCATGCGATCTTTTAAAGGTAAACCACTTATTTCCCGGCTGGTTTTCCATAACGGATATAAAGACCCCATCCATAACGACATAACTAGAATATGGATTGATAATAAAATTTGAGCAAGTAAGGTTAAATTAGCGACATGTCCGAGCTGGGAAAAACTAAAAATAATCGGGAGAAGTAAAACACAAAATATTGAACTTTCAATTATAGAAAACTGACCTTTGTTCCTGTTAAGTTTAACCACCATGAGAAGAAGTAAAAGAGCAAAACTAATAGAACGAAGAACGTATATATACCCCGTCGGAGTATTAACCAATATATTAATATACGTGGGGTCCACCATACCTGTAATACCAGTATTGGCAAAAATACCAATCAGAATAAAAAATCCCAAGGTACTGGAAATTAGGCCTAATCCAGCGCCAATTGTAATATATTTAAGAATCGATTCTTTTAGTTCAAGATATTGTCTAAGTAAAAAATAGCAAAAGGCTCCACCAACGACAAAAGCTACACTTAAATATAAAATAACCTTAGTTAACCAAGTGGCCCACATCCAATATTCAGAAATCATTATTTTTGTCCATTCTAGAACAACATGCCAGCACCTCACTGACATGTTGAAAGGTAATCAATTCTTATTTAGTTGATTTGATAGTGAAACTATATTCACCATTCATGTTGTGACCATCTTTCCCCATTGTTGTCCAGACAACGGTATATTTACCTTTTTTCAGTTTCGGAAGAGCGACATCAAAGGATTTCTTTAAGTCATGAGTAACTTCATATTTTAAAGGAACATCTCTTCGCTGAGCATCCAGTAACTTAATATTCATCAACATAACCTCTGCACCAAAGTTAAGGGTCAAGTTCTTTGGTTGACTAAGGATAGATGCATTTTCCGCAGGAATCGCACTCACTAAACTCACATGAGCGAACGTAGTTGTAGTAGCCACAATCATCGTTGCAGCTACTACAACATTACGTAGAGCAGTCATTTTATTTTGAAATAATTTCATTTACGTTTCCTCTTGATTCGTTAGTTCATTAGAGATGACTTTATAAAATCTATATTTAATGAGACCACATCATCTCCTCTTATATTTCAATTATTAGTGAGAGACAGAAACATAGCGATGACTTCAAAATTACATTTTTGTCATTTTTAAAATTTAAAATCTTTAACTATGGTAATCCTCCCATAAATAACCGAAGTTAAAAGTAGAGGTTAAGCAGCCATTAGAGGTGGCTTTCCTTTGTTAGCTTGATGTGGTCTTTCATGGTTGTAATGCCACAACCAGTTTGTTGCATAATCTTGTACTTCATCCAAAGTATCAAATAAATGCTTGCTCAGCCAACTATAACGTATGGTCCGATTATAGCGTTCAATATACGCATTCTGCTGTGGCTTACCCGGTTGAATATATTCAATACGAATACCGTGCTCAGTAGCCCAGCGCACAAATTCGTGACTGATAAATTCGGGACCATTATCGCATCGGATCACTAACGGTTTTTCTCTCCACTCCAGCAATTGATTCAACGTACGAATAACCCTGATTGTGGGCAATGAGAACCCTGCTTCAATGGCTAGGCCTTCGCGGCGGTGATCATCAATCACATTCAATAATCGAAACTTGCGACCATCGGAAAGCTGATCATGCATAAAATCTAATGACCAAACCTGATTTTCTCGGATTGGTTCTTTCAATGGTTCAGGCGCATGCCGTTTTAGTCTTCTTCTCGGTTTAATACGCAGATTCAGTGCCAACTCACAGTAAATGCGGTAAACCCGCTTGTGATTCCAGCAGCAACTCTCAACATGCCGTAAATACGAGAAGCACAAACCAAAGCCCCAATCGGAATTTTCCTCAGTGAGTTCAATGAGCTGTTCAGCAATGAGTGCATTGTCATCGCTGAGTTTGGCTTGATAGCGGTAGCAGGTTTCACTAATGCCAAATGCTTTACAAGCCAAACGAATACTAATGGCATGCTGGGCAACTGCCTGTTGTGCCATCTTACGCCGGCAAGATGGCTTTACCCTTGCGCAGCAGTGCTGCTCATTGCCATCGCTTCCTGGATGATTTCGGCCTTTAATCGCTCTTCCGCATACATCTTTTTAAGTCTGGTATTTTCGGCTTCTAGCTCTTTCAGTCGAGCCATTAATGATGTATCCATACCACCATATTTGGCACGCCATTTATAAAAGGTAGCATTACTCATGCCGTGTTCACGGCAAAGGGTCGCTACAGGTGTGCCAGATTCTGCCTGTTTCAAGATGGACATGATCTGACTGTCAGTAAATTTAGATGTTTTCATGCAGAATCTCCTGCTCGTATCTTAAGAGAAAATTCTACTTTTAGATCCTATTATTTTTAGGGGGGATTACCCTATTAAAATAATCTTATTGAAAAATAATGATCATTTAACAAACAAATTATGTAGGTGGTTGATTTATGAAATGTAGTAATCATTTTGTCTAAGAAAATAGTAGCTATTTAATTTTTTATATTTTAGTTTAAATATAAACATGTTATGTTTAATTTGATCTAATATAAATTTGTGGGCTAAGCACATGACTCAAACACGTCCAAGAATGACCAAATTATTTGAACAGCTTGGTTTAGCTTCTACTGAAGAAGCAATTGCAAAATTCATAGAGAGCCATCAGCTAGCTGGAGATGTTTTTTTAACACAAGCAATTTTTTGGACTGATGCTCAACGTCATTTTTTAGAAGAAAAACTACACTCTGATGGTGAATGGACGACAGTGATTGATCAATTAAATGAGTCTTTACATGAAAATTCAGTAAAATAATTTTCCGTTAGTATTAAGGATCTACATTCTTCCCTGCATTGAATACAACTCATTCATACAGTAGTACTGTTTTGGAGATGGAATCTCTATTATATAAGTAGTAGATTCCTTACTCTGAAATTTGGATTATAAACCCTAATATTAAAAATAATCTTCTTTACCTTCTATCTAATAAATATACCAATAAGTTTAATAATTAAATTATCCACCCTTTTTTCTATAAAAAACTATTTTGATCAACTGTATTTTTTCTTTAAAGGAATAACAGTGTAAATTACATTAAGAATGTGTCTCTAACTAGCCTTGGAGTCATCTAATCATTTCATTTTTATTTTTTTAAGCACATAAAATCATAACAACTTTAATAGTTTTAAAAGATTAATATTAAATAAAATTTTTGTCATCTCAGCATAGACTATATATTTCGAGAAGATCTCAAAATTACATTTTTGTCATTTTTAAAAATAATTAATTAATAGTGCTAAAATTTTTAAGAGAGACAGAGAATAACCAAAAATTTCATCAGTTTAGTAGTCAAATTCCTAGACTCTGTTCAGTACTAAAACATAGCTTTTACTTCCAAATTATTTAAAGGAAAAAATTATGATGAAATTCAAAAACATTTTTTTGGGCTTATGTATCGCAGCCGCGTCATTGAATACATTTGCACAGCAATCCGATGAACACAAAGATCACCACCCTGAAAAAACAGCACCATCTGCAGTAACAATTAAGCAAACAGTTACCAGCACCACTGCTACAGATAAAATGGCTGCAATGGATCAACACATGAAGGCGATGCAAGCTATGCATGAGAAGATGATGGCTGCAAAAATCCCACAAGAACGTCAGAAACTTATGGCTGAGCACATGAAACTCATGCAAGGAGGTATGAGTATGATGAAACAGATGGGCAGCCAAAGCATGAATGCAAATATGGCTGACCGTCAGCAGATGATGGAAAAACGTATGGACATGATGCAATCCATGATGCAGATGATGATGGACTGTATGCCTCCGTCAGCAACTAAATAGTTACCCATGAATTAGGGGAAAGCACCATGAATCACCAACACCAAGAGAATAATTCAGTACCTAACTTCTGGTCTACACGTTATGCCATTGGTCTAATCGTGCTGGGTGGTATCGCAGCTTATTTTCTATTAACGGAACATTTAGCCCACGTTATCGGTGCTTTGCCTTATTTATTCCTTTTAGCGTGTCCACTGATGCATATTTTTATGCATGGTGGTCATGGGCATAACCACTCGCAGCAAAAAAAATCCGATATATCTGATAACAAAAAATAGCTCTTATCAGGAGATCCATCATGAATCATGCGGAATCGGCTTATGGTTTATGGACGCTGGTTATCATTAACTCAGCAGTTTTTATCATGTTCGCTTTCAGTTTTTTTAAACCCGCCACAGCGCGAGATTGGCGTACTTTTGGCGCTTTCTCTGCTTTCATCATTGCATTGTTTGTCGAGATGTATGGTTTCCCTTTAACAATTTATCTGTTGTCAGGCTGGCTACAAACTCGCTTTCCTGAACTTGACTTGCTGTCGCATAACTCAGGTCACTTATGGTCAACGCTACTAGGCGAAAAGGGTGATCCACATTTTGGCATTCTGCACATCGCGAGTTATATTTTTTTGGGCTATGGTTTCTATTTACTATCAAAAGCATGGCACGTGCTGTACAACGCGCAACGTCAGCATTCTTTAGCGATCACAGGCCCTTATGCACGTATACGTCACCCCCAATACGTAGCTTTTGTAATGATCTTGCTGGGGTTTTTATTGCAATGGCCAACTTTACTGACACTGATTATGTTTCCAATCTTACTCTTAATGTACAGCCGCTTGGCAATTAAGGAAGAGGCTGAAATGAGTAAACAGTTTGGCGCTGTCTATGACAGCTATGCTCAACAGACTCCGAGATTTATTCCAAAATTCGGCCATAAAACCACTTTTCCATAAGAGAATTATTTATGTCAGATCAAAAAAATCATAACCAGGACCATATGGCACAGGCTACAACAGACGTACTGAAAGACCCAGTCTGTGGTATGACCGTCACTGAAGAATCGAAATACCATGAGGAATTTAAGGGGAAAACTTACTTTTTTTGCAGTGATAAATGTCAATCAAAATTTCATAGCAGCCCGGTGCAATATATCGCTAAACCCGCAACGACGACTGCCGATGCACATACACAGCATCATCAGACTACTCAATCCGTTAATGATGCAAGTACAACAGGCACGACCATCTATACGTGCCCAATGCATCCAGAAATTAGACAGGATCATCCTGGAAACTGTCCTAAATGCGGAATGACACTGGAACCACTCATTCCCGAGTTAGAGGAAGATGAGAATCCTGAGTTACGTGATTTCCGTCGACGCTTCTGGTGGACACTGCCACTCACCATAGTCGTGACTTTTTTGGCAATGTTTGGCCATCAACTGAACCTGTTCGACATGGCAGTTCAGAGCTGGATTGAATTAGTGTTGTCACTCCCGATTGTACTGTGGGCAGGTTGGCCATTTTTTTCCCGTGGTTGGCAATCGGTTGTGAATCGCAGCCCAAACATGTGGACGCTGATTGGTTTGGGCACTGGAGCTGCATTTATTTATAGTGTGGTCGCAACCATTGCACCGCAAATCTTCCCAGACTCATTTATTTCCATGGGTCGTGTCGCTGTTTACTTTGAAGCTTCAGCGGTCATCATTTCATTGACCCTACTGGGACAAATATTGGAGTTAAAAGCACGTTCGCAAACTTCTGCTGCAATTAAGTCACTCCTTGGGCTCGCTCCTAAAACAGCTCGCCGAATCCTGCCTGATGGAACTGAAGAAGATGTTCCTCTAACGCATGTCCATGTAGGAGATTTACTCAGAATTCGCCCAGGTGAAAAAGTGCCTGTGGATGGTGTAATCACTGAAGGAAGTAGTTCAGTGGATGAATCGATGCTGACAGGTGAACCTTTACCTATCACTAAACGTATCGGCGATAAAGTCATTGGAGCTACCCTGAATACCAATGGTTCATTGATCATGCGTTCAGAGAAAATTGGTTCAAGTACCATGTTATCCCAGATCGTACAGATGGTGGCGCAAGCTCAACGATCGAGAGCACCAATGCAACGTATGGCTGATCAGGTAGCAGGTTGGTTCGTCATGGCTGTAGTGACCATTGCCTTGCTTACCTTCTTTGGATGGGGACTATTCGGCCCAGAAGAGTCGAGCTGGGTTTATGCATTAATCAATGCTGTGGCAGTACTCATTATTGCCTGTCCTTGTGCACTAGGCTTGGCAACTCCAATGTCTATCATGGTTGCAACGGGTCAAGGTGCTACTCATGGTGTGTTGTTCCGCGATGCAGCAGCCATTGAGAATCTGCGCAAGATTGACACACTAATCATCGATAAAACAGGTACGTTGACCGAAGGACGCCCTGTATTCGATCGTGTGGTTGCCGCATCAGGTTTCGATGAATCTGAAGTATTACGTTTAGCCGCCAGTCTTGATCAAGGCAGTGAACACCCGCTAGCCGAAGCGATTGTAAATGCAGCACACGAACGTGGCCTGTCTCTTGAAACACCAGATAATTTTGAATCAGGCTCAGGGATTGGTGTTCGAGGTCAAGTGGGCGATCGTCAGTTAGCTTTGGGCAACACAGCGCTGATGGAGCAATTAGGTATCTCGGTACAATCTCTGATTCCGCAAGCCGAAGAGCTGCGTTCAGAAGGTGCAAGTGTGATGCATCTAGCCATCAATGGTGAATTGGCCGGCCTGCTTGCAGTATCCGATCCCATCAAAAAAAGTACCCCAGAAGCACTTGCCACCCTGAAGGAAGCGGGTCTACGTATCGTGATGGCAACAGGAGATGGTCTCACCACTGCCCGTTCAGTCGCAGCACGTCTAGGCATTGATGAGGTACATGGCGAAGTCAAACCCGCAGATAAACTAGAACTGGTCAGCAAATTGCAGAAGGAAGGTCGCATCGTGGCTATGGCTGGTGATGGCATCAATGATGCACCAGCCTTGGCTAAAGCTGATGTCGGTATCGCTATGGGCACCGGGACTGATGTTGCAATGAATAGTGCCCAAGTTACGCTGATCAAGGGAGATTTACGAGGGATTGCTGTTGCCCGTTCACTTTCGGAAGCTACTGTCGGCAACATGAAACAGAACCTCATGTTTGCTTTCCTTTACAATGCTTTGGGTATCCCTATCGCGGCTGGCGTACTATATCCATTTACCGGTTGGTTGTTGTCACCGATGATTGCCGCCTTGGCTATGAGTTTGAGTTCAGCTTCAGTCATCACCAATGCCCTTCGCCTGCGAAATAAAAAGTTATGATAGAGAGTTCCTTTCTTCCACCAGATGTATCAGGGCTGGTTGCAGCACTCGCCATCGGCCTGCTCATTGGTTTAGAACGAGGATGGCAGGATCGAGAACTGCCAGAAGGCAGCCGAGTAGCAGGTCTACGTACCTTCACATTGACAGGATTGCTCGGAGGAGTGCTCGGTCATTTACAACCAAACTTCGGAGCTTGGCCGCTAGTTGCGGCCGTATTAGGGCTTTCCTTATTACTAACAGTGTCCTATGCTCGTACCGCAAAAATTTCCGGTAATCTAAGCGCTACCACGACGATCGCGATGCTGTTGACATTAGTTTTAGGTGCATATGCATCCCATGGTAATGTTACTTTAGCATTAACCGCGGCTGTAATCGTCGCTGTATTTTTGGATCTCAAGCCAACCTTACACGGTTGGCTACGCTTGATAGAGCATCGTGAATTAACCGCATCCCTGCAGTTGCTGGTACTTTCTGTCGTTATATTACCCTACTTACCCAATACGGGTCTGGGACCTTTTGCTGCATTAAATCCTTACCAGTTATGGTGGGCAGTGATCCTGATTGCCGGACTCTCTCTGGCAGGTCATTTTGCCATGCGGCTTACCGGTTCAGAAAGAGGCATATTCTGGACAGGTCTATTGGGTGGTTTGGCATCTTCTACAGCTGCAACTGTCGCACTGGCACGCTATACACGCCAGCACCCCGTCATGGTCAGTGCTGCTATTTCTGGAACATTGGCTGCCTGTGGCATCATGTTTTTTCGTATGGTTGTGCTGATAGGCGTCATTGAGCCAGCATTGCTAAGCACTTTTGGTGGTGCAATGATGATTGCGGGAATCCTTCTGCTGGGTATGGCATTGTGGAGACAACGCCAAATTACCAGCGCTGAAAACAACGATCGAACAATAGAAGCAATGGCTCCTTTTGATCTTGGGACAGCATTCAGCTTCGCTGCTTTCCTGGCTGTCATGGCAGTCTTGGTCCCGGCAGCAAAACAATGGTTGGGCACCAGCGGCATCTTCGTATTATCGACTATTTCTGGGCTAGCAGACGTAGATGCTATTTTAGTCTCACTTGCCCGCCTGCATAGTACTGAAGGCTTAACAACAAATGTGGCTGCTGTCGCGCTAGGGCTGGCCACACTGAGCAACATGTTAAGCAAAGCGACAATTGCATGGATGACAGGGGGGGCACAGTTTGGCCGAGCTATCATATTTGGCTACACAATTGCCATGATAGGTGCTGGCGTAGCTCTGGCTCTCAGTTTGAGCTTTATGTAAGGTCAACTCGGGTAAATGGAAGATGTTCAAAAAATGAGTTAAAATGATTCCCCTTGCATGGATTCACTTTGAAAAACAATGGTAAAAATGATTCGACCATTGAGGGATTCAGCCTGGATGGTCGCCCCAAGCATATCAAGAATAGATTTTGTTATGGCAAGCCCTAAGCCGGTTCCTTCTTCTGTTCTTTGTCTAGACGCATCTGTTCGATAAAAACGATCAAATAATCTGGATAGTTGTTCAGGAGAGAGTTCAGAGCCTTCATTTTCAATTGAAAATATTGTGTTATCTAAATTCTGTTGAAGTTTTATGCGTATTGTAGAATTCTTATTTCCATATTTAACTGCATTAGACAATAGGTTGCTGAGTGCTCGACGTAACATAGCAGGATCACCTTTGACATTTCCAGATCCTGTTTGTTGAAGCGTCATATTTTTTTCGGCAGCTAGCGCATCATAGAAATCAAATAAGGCTGTAACTTCTTTAACCAGGTCAATATTCTGTAAGTTCTGTAATTTTAGGCCATGTTCTGCTTTTGCCAAGAAAAGCATATCGGATACCATTCGAGCCAAACGTTCTAATTCTTCTAAATTAGAAAATAGTACTTCTTGATAGGTACTGGTATCTCGTTTACGGGCAAGACATACTTGAGTTTGAGTCATTAAGTTATTAATCGGTGTTCTAATTTCATGCGCTAAATCAGATGAAAAATCGGAAAGCCTTTCTAAAGCTGATTCTAGTCTGTCGAGCATATCATTGAAGGCAATTGCTAATGATTTTAGTTCTGTTGGTGTGTGCTCAACTTCTAAACGTTCTGAAAGATGTTGGGCAGAAATGCCTTCTGCGACCTTAGCCATTTTTTGCACGGGTCTTAAACCTCTCCAGGTTGCAAACCAGCCTAAAAACATTAAACAAATCGTACCGGCTAAACCAATGTAAAAAAGTTGACGCTTAAAATCATTTAAAAAATGTAGATGTTCAGATGTATCGATCCCCACAATAATGCGTACAGATTGTATTTCAGTATTTTTGTTTATATCCGTGTTGTAGATCATGCCACGATAGGTCTTATTCTTAATTTTCCATTTAATCCAAGGGTTATTTGCTGACTTGATTAACTGTTGAGTATTAATGATTGAAGGTGTTGAACTAAATAAAATCTGACCTGCCGGTCGTTCTATTTGGACCATAAGATCATGGTGTCCAACTAAAGCATCTTTCAAATATAGATCAAGTTCTGGAGAATTTTTAGGATGCTGTTGGAGAAGATTCTGAATAAGCTGGATTTTACCTTCTAATTGGGTACGATCTTGCGTTTCAAAATGATGCATCACTAATTTATGGATGAAAAACCCCATCATAATGAGAATACATATAGTCGATAATGAGAAAATAATACCAATACGAAAACTGATATATTTGAATAAGTTATTATTCATCTTCTACCTCTAATACATACCCCATTCCTCTAATATTTTGAATTAACTTAGGGGTAAAATTACTATCTACTTTATTTCTTAATCGTTTAATAGCGACTTCAACTACATTTGTATCACTATCAAAGTTCATATCCCAAATTTGAGATGCAATAAGTGCTCTTGGTAGAATTTCACCTCTTCTACGCATAAAAAGCTCCATAAGAGCAAATTCTTTAGCCGTTAAATCAATGCGTTGACCTGCTCGTGTTACCCGACGTTTTCTCAAATCAAGTTCTAAATCAGCAATCTTAATAATATTATTATCTTCTCTTTGTTGCCCTCGTCTAAGGAGCGTTTTTATTCGAGCTAGAAGCTCTGCAAAAGCAAAAGGCTTAACTAAATAATCATCAGCGCCTAGCTCTAATCCTTTTACTCGATCTTCGATTTGATCTCGGGCGGTAAGAAAAAGAATGGGCATTGTTTTACCGCTGCTACGAATATCATTGATAATATTCCAACCATTTAGTCCAGGTAACATCACGTCTAAAATAATTAAGTCATACTCTTCAGAAAGAGCTTGATGTTTACCCGTTAACCCATCTGTAACCCAGTCCGTAATATAGCCAGCTTCGGATAAACCTTGCTTGAGATAATCACCAGTTTTTTGTTCATCTTCAACTAATAGTATTCTCATCTCAGAATCCTAAGTTATTCATTAAAACTATAATAACGTTATAAAACATCTGATCGAGATAGATTACAAAAATGTCATTTTCAAGTCACTTAGATGTTCAGTGCTTCACTTTATTGTATTGTAGTAGCAAGAAATTAACTTTTAGAGAAACTTATGAAAACTGTAGTGCGTCGTAGTCTAACAATTTTAATGTGTGCTGGAACTTTAATTGCTGGTACTCAATCTTGGGCAAATGATGCAAAAGATCTATCAAATTCGAAATCTAATGCTGTGACAACTGCAAAAAAAGCACAAGAGCCGTGTTCTAAACCTTGTAAGATGAACAAGGATAATAAGGTTCAGCAAGAACCTAGCCAACAGCAAGCGGCAAATTCCTCTGATATGTCGAAAATGGATCATTCTATGATGAATATGGACCATTCTAAAATGGATCATTCAAAGATGAATATGCCTGGTAGCAATAAATAATTTTATAAATAGCGAGAAAGAAGTATTAAAGTTTATACTAAATATTTGCTTTATTACTTCAATCTTGACCTTTCTAAAGGTGAGATAGAATGTCAAAAAAGTTAAGTCATATACTCTTAATTGGAGTTGGTTTATTTTCATCAACTTGGGTAATGGCGGCAGTTAAAGAATATGATTTAACAATCGCTGAACAAACTGTAAATATCACAGGAAAACCAGTTGAGAGAATTACTGTAAATGGTAAATTCGTTGCACCACTTCTTGAATTTGAAGAAGGTGATGAGGCCGTTATCCGTGTTCACAATAAGTTAAAAAATCAGGACTCTTCAATCCATTGGCATGGCTTATTATTACCTGGAATTATGGATGGTGTACCTGGATTTAACAAATTTCATGGCATTGCCCCTAATAAAACTTATGAATATAAGTTTAAAGTCCGCCAAAATGGTACTTATTGGTATCATTCACATAGTAAAGGACAAGAACAAGACGGTTTATATGGTGCTTTTGTTATTTATCCTAAAGATAAAACTCCACTAACAGCTGCTGAAAAAACCGATAAAGATTACGTTGTTTTGCTTTCTGATTTTCATAATTCAACAAGTGATCAAATTATGAAAAATATTAAAAAAGAAGCAGACTACTATCAGAACCGCCGCGAAACAGTATTCGATGTATTAAAACAAGTTAAACGTGATGGGCTAAAAGCGACTTGGCAAGACCGTTCTATGTGGAATCAGATGCGAATGCTGAAAACAGATATGTCCGATGTCACAGGTTATACATTTTTAATGAATGGCAAGACACCTCAGCAAAATTGGACGGGCAACTTCAAAGCTGGTGAAAAAGTTCGCCTTCGTTTTATTAATGCTTCCGCTATGTCATTCTTTGATGTACGCATTCCAAACCTAAAAATGACTGTAGTCAGTGCTGATGGTCAACCTGTAAAGCCCGTTCCTGTAGATGAGTTCCGTATTGGTACTGCTGAAACTTATGATGTCATTGTTGAACCGAAACAAGCCCATTATCAAATCGAAGCTGAATCTATTGATCGTACTGGATTTTCGGTTGGAACCTTACATGAAGAAAGCAGACCAGCAGTCAAACAAATTGAGATGCCTAAGCCTCGTCCTCGTTCTTTATTGACTATGGAGGATATGGGGATGGATCATGGCTCTTCATCTGGTATGAACCATGATATGTCTTCAATGCCAAATAAGACATCTGAAGACCATTCGATGCATGGTATGAATCACGATATGTCTTCTATGAAAGGTATGGATCATGATATGTCTTCAATGAAAGATATGAATCATGATATGTCTTCTATGAAAGGCATGAATCACGATATGTCTTCTATGAAAGGTATGGATCATGATATGTCTTCTATGAAAGGTATGGATCATGATATGCCGATGAATAGCGCTACTGTTAAGGCGGCTTCAGACAAGAATGATAATACCGTATTTGGATGGGCAAATGCTTCAACACCTGAAGGTAATAAAGCATTGCAATATAGTGATTTGCAATCGTTAGATCCTCAAAAAGACACTCGTGCAGCTGAACGTGAAATAGAGATCCGTCTTGGTGGAAACATGGAGCGTTATATTTGGACAATCAATGGTAAAAAATTTAATGAAGCCGACCCACTAGTGGTGAAGTATGGTGAACGTATTCGCTTAAAATTTGTCAATGACAGTATGATGGCTCACCCAATGCACTTACATGGCATGTTTATGCAGCTTGAGAATGGTCAGGATCCAAGCAATATGCCAAACAAACATACGGTAATTGTTCCACCTGGGAAAACGATAACCACTCTACTCACAGCTGATGAGTTAGGTGAGTGGGCTATTCATTGTCACCTGCTTTACCATATGAGTGCAGGAATGATGAATAAACTCATTGTAGCTCAAGTGGAAGATGGTAATTCTACAAAGACTGTTCCTCAGTCCCAAGTAAATGAGAAGGGAGTAAATCCACATGCACATCACTAATAATTTGTTTTCAAAAACAACTTTGATGATTGCGCTATTTGGATTATCAAATCTAACGTTCGCTCAAAATGAAACGCCTGTACAAGACAGTAATATTACAAAAAATATGAAAATTCTTTTACAGGAGTCTGGTGGCTTAAGATATAGCCCCCAAGAATTGTATCCAGAATATTATTCAATGGAAAATGCAAATGGGGGAGATAATATTATTCTGACCGCAAGAAAGAGATCAGCCCCATCTAATGATGATCATCTTAAAGAACATGGCGGACAAATTTATCAAGTAACAAGACTTGAAAATGCATGGATAGTTGATGAAGACGGTAAGGGCAACCTAGGAACAAAGTTTGATACTTTAATTGGGACAGATGAAAATCGTCTATTTATTGAAGCAAATTTGGACAAAGCAGAAAGCAATGATCCTAAATATGATGTATCTGCACTTTATAGCCGTAATGTAGCACCCTTTTGGGATGTACAAGCTGGTGTAAGATATAGCGAAGATAAAAATAGCAGCAACAGTGATCGAGTTGATGGTGTTATTGGTGTATTAGGATTAGCTCCTTATTTCTTTGAAACACAAGCTTATTTATACGGTGGCGAGAATAACTTTTGGGGAGCAAGTTTTGAAATCGAACGTGATTTCTTGTTAACCCAGAAATTGATTACTCAACCTTATCTAGAAATGGATGCTATATTCAACGATGACTCTGATTATGCTGCAAAATCAGGTTTATCAGAACTTAAAACTGGTATCAAAACCCGATATGAGATTACTAAGCGAATTAAACCTTTCATTGATGTTGCTTACCAATATGAAAAAGGACAGAAAGCCACTTCTATGCAAGAGGCAACAGAGTCTGAAAAGGGATGGAAATATGGTGCAGGTATCGAATTAGTTTTTTAAAATAATATGACTTGGAATCATGAATGGTAGCTTCGGCTACTATTCATGAAATTGTTGTCATTTCCTTTCGAATCTGTAAAACTAAAAAAGCTTAAATTTTGGTCTTATCTCTATGCAGTGGTTAAAAACATGCCTATCGCTGTTTTTATCGTTTGCTATCCTTTTAGTAGGATCGGCTGCTGCTGCTTCGTCTGTACATAAGCGGTGTTTAATGCCATCTGAACAGATGAAATCCATGCAAATGGAAGCATCTCAAAACCAGGATATGATGCATACCGACTGTATGAAAGTTGAAGCAAAGGTCAAAAAAACGCTACATGATCCTTCCTGTATGTCTGAGCAAGATTGCATTATGTCTTTTGCCAAAATTGCGTACGCCAGTGATCCTCAAAGCATTTTGCACTCAACGGTATTCTCACCCGTAGAGCGATCAGTCTTTTATTTTCCAGATCAAAATCTTCCTGCTCCATACCCTTCAGGTTTATGGAAGCCCCCACGCTCTAACTAATTTGATAATTCTTCGTCATTCATAGAGTTTTCTATGGATGTTCTACACGTGCGCGTGTATATCATTTTAGAGCTAAAAATATGAACTTTTATAAAGAAAAGCTATCCCCGGGGGGGAGATGGCAGATAGCTACGATCTGTTTCTCTTTGATCTATGGTCAAGCTTATGCCGAGCCACTGACATTGGATACAGCTTTGAAGCTTGCTGAGCAATATGCACCTACCCTAAGAGCAAATAGTGCTCAGATTGAGGGAGCTGAGAATATGGTTTCAGCTTCAGGTATTTTACCCAACCCTAAACTATTTGTGGGCTTAGATAATTACCCTATATCTGGTGATGCTGCATGGTCAATCACACACGAAGGTATGACTATGCAGAAAATTGGTGTTATGCAAGATTTTCCAAACCGCGCCAAAAGACAGTCAGAGGTCGAGTTAGCAAAAGCTGAATTAGGTTCAGCCAATGCCCACACAGAAATTCTTCGTATTGAATTACGCCAAAAAGTCGCATCAGCATGGTTTAAGCGCTTTTATCTTGAGAGAAAATTGGCGTTATATGATGATCTTTTCTCAGAAAATCGCTTGCTTTCTCAAATTTCTCAAACACAAGTTACTTCGGGTCGAACTATGGTTGCTGATGCACTTGATCCAAGACTTGAAAGTAATGTTCTACTCGATCAAAAAGATGATTTACTTCGAGATTTAAAAAAGGCCAAGTTAGAACTACATCGACTGGTAAGTGCAGAACCAACTGAAAACATCTCTCAAATTGAAACCTTATCTACCCAAGCACCAATAATCTCTCTTGATACATCAAAGTTGTATCATCACTTGCACCAACATCCTGAGTTAAAAGCTTATCAGGCTGAAAAGAAAACGGCTGAAGCAAAACTGAAGCAAGCTCAAGCTTTGCAAAAACCAGATTGGGGCATTGAGTTTGCTTATCAGCATCGAGCACCTGAGTTTGGCGATATGATCGGTGTGCAACTTACAACTGAACTCCCTGTTTTTTCAAAAAAACGGAGTGGTCCACTCATTCAAGCAGCTTTAGCTGAACAAAACCGGATTACTGCCGATCAAGAGGTTAAGTATCGTGAACATCTCACCTTGTTAGATGAAGGGTTATCTGATCTTGACGCTCTTGACCAACAAATTAATCGCACGATGCAAAAGAGTATTCCTCTTGCCAAACAAAAAGTGAATTTACAGTTAGCAAGTTATCAAGCGGGGAAAACTAATTTGACCAATATCATTGCTGCCCGACAAGCTCTTCTAGAACAACGATTGCGTCTCATTGATCTTCAACAACAACAGGCAATTACAACAGCACAACTCTATTTTACTTTTGTCGAACCTACCTTAAATCATGTTGAGGGGCAGCCATAATGTTAAAAAATAAACTGGCAGTTACTGTCATGGGTATTGCTGCAATTAGTTTGGCTGTAGGCGGTGGTACTGGATATTGGTTTGCACAACAGAACGAGAGTCCTCAATCGACATCGGCAAGTCAGCAACAGGATGCCAAAGTATTGTATTGGTATGACCCTATGAAGCCAGAACAGCATTTTGATAAGCCCGGAAAGTCTCCATTCATGGATATGCAATTGGTGCCTAAATATGCAGATGAAAATGCAGCGATGACCGATGAAAGCCACCCTACAGTCAAACTTGATCCCTCTTTTCAACAAAATTTAGCTATTCGATATGCCACAGTTGAACAAGCTGTAATGGGTAATACCTTATTAACCAATGGCATATTACAGGCTAATGAACGGCAAGTAGCTATTTTGCAAACCAGAGCAAGTGGTTTTGTTCAGCGCGTCTATGGTCATGCTGTAGGAGATATGGTAAGGCAAGGGAGTCCTATTGCTGATATTTCAATACCAGAATGGACTGGAGAACAAACTGAATTTTTAGCTGTACTCCAGACTAGGGATCGTGCCCTTATTCAAGCAAGTAAACAACGTTTACAGCTACTAGGGATCCCACAACATGTGATCCACACCGTCGAAAGGACTCGTCGGGTGCAATCTAATATTACGTTAAGTGCTCCAGTGAGTGGATTTATTGACTCATTAGACGTCCGCAATGGAATGGCTTTAGCTATGGGGCAAACGCTGGCCATCATTAAAGGGATTAACCCAATCTGGTTAGAAGCAGCAATACCTGAAACACAAATTGCTGGGATAAAACGAGGAAGTAAAGTCGAAGTTACTTTTACAGCATACCCTCAAATAGTCTCGGGTAAAGTAATTGATATCTTACCTACCTTAGATACTACTAGCAGAACCATAAAAGTTCGTATTGAATTACCTAATAAAGAGGCACAGCTCAAACCGGGGATGTTTGCCTCTGTCAAACTATCTAGCAATCCTCAAAGCAGTTTAATAGTTCCAGAGCAGGCTGTTATCCGTACAGGCACCCGTAATATTGTCATTGTGGCTCATGAGCAAGGACGTTTTGAACCTGTTGTTGTTCAGTTAGGGCAAAGTGATGGAAATAAGATTGCAATTTTAGAAGGTTTGAAAGTAGGTCAAAAAGTTGTAATTTCAGGACAATTCTTGATTGACTCTGAAGCAAATTTACAGGGCGTACTTGATAAGCTGAATACTGGAAAATCTATTACCCCCTCTCAAGCAGTTAAGACATCAAAATATCAAGGCATTGGAAAAGTTGAAAAAGTCACAGCTCAGGAAGTTACTATTTCACATCAGGCTATTACTGAGTTGGGTTGGGGTGCTATGACCATGAGCTTTAAACAGCCAGTACAGCCATTTACTCAGATTCAGCAAGGTGATCAGGTCAATTTTAGTTTTACAAAAGTTGGAGATGCTTATGTCATTTCTAATATTTCCAAGATGTCTATGACATCTATAAAGAACTAAACGGGAGATCCATCATGATTACCCGTATTATTCGCTTTTCTATTACGAATCGAGTATTTGTATTACTAGCTGCTTTAGTTCTGGCTATCTGGGGGACTTGGGCTGTTAAAAATACTCCTGTTGATGCTTTACCAGATTTATCTGACGTACAAGTCATTGTACGAACTAATTTTCCCGGTCAGGCACCACAGATTGTTGAAAATCAGGTGACTTATCCTTTAACAACCACCATGTTATCAGTGCCTGGAGTTAAAGCTGTTCGGGGGTATTCTTTTTTTGGTGATTCGTTTGTCTATGTCATTTTTGACGAACATACAGACCTCTACTGGGCACGGTCACGTGTTTTGGAATACTTGAATCAGATACAAGGAAAAATGCCTGCGGATGCGAAATCATCATTAGGGCCAGATGCTACAGGGGTTGGCTGGATTTATGAATATGCATTAGTTGATCCAACAGGACAGCATGATCTTTCTCAGTTGAGAAGCGTACAAGACTGGTTTTTAAAGTATGAGTTGAAGACATTACCCAATGTGGCTGAGGTTGCTACTATTGGAGGGATGGTTAAACAATATCAAGTTGTTTTAAACCCAAGCAAAATGGCGTCATTAGGTATTACTCAAGATAATGTCATTGAAGCGATTCAAAAAGCTAATCAAGAAACGGGTGGTTCAGTCTTGGAAATGGCTGAAACCGAATATATGGTACGAGCCACTGGTTATTTAAAAACATTAGATGATTTTCGCCAGATCCCACTACGGACAAATCGTTTTGGTGTTCCAGTTACTTTGGGTGATATTGCAACGATACAGCTTGGACCAGAAATGCGTCGTGGTATCAGTGAACTGAATGGACAAGGTGAAACTGTTGGTGGCGTTGTGATTTTACGAGCAGGTAAAAATGCACGTGAAACTATTGCTGCTGTTAAAGTAAAGCTCGCGGAATTACAACAGAGCCTACCAAAAGGTGTGCAGGTGGTTCCCGTATATGATCGTAGTCAATTGATCGATCGGGCTATAGAGAATCTCAGCCATAAATTGATTGAAGAGTTCATTGTGGTGGCTTTAGTCTGCGGACTGTTTCTATGGCATTTACGTTCAGCAATGGTGGCTATTGTTTCTCTACCACTTGGGATTTTATCGGCTTTCCTGGTCATGTATTATCAGGGGTTAAATGCCAATATTATGTCTCTGGGTGGTATTGCCATTGCGATTGGGGCCATGGTCGATGCTGCGGTGGTAATGGTAGAAAATGCACACAAACATATAGAAGCTTGGCAGCATGAGCATCCTGATCAAATCTTAGCACCACAAGAACGTTGGGATATTATTGCTCGGTCAGCCAGTGAGGTTGGTCCAGCTTTATTTTTCTGTCTACTCATCATTACCTTATCCTTCATTCCTATTTTCACCTTGCAGGCACAAGAGGGACGCTTGTTCTCACCATTGGCATTTACCAAAACTTATGCCATGGCAGCGGCAGCTGGTTTATCCATTACGTTAATTCCAGTATTGATGGGGTATTGGATCCGCGGGAAATTACCGTCTGAACAACGTAATCCACTAAATCGTTTTCTCATCAAAATATACGGTCCTATGTTGGATAAAGTTTTAGCTTATCCAAAGACGACATTACTGGTTGCATTGCTTATTTTTCTAGTGAGCCTTTACCCTCTGACCCGTTTAGGTGGAGAATTTTTACCTAAAATGGATGAAGGCGATTTACTATATATGCCGTCGGCTTTACCGGGATTGTCCGCAGCCAAAGCTTCTGAACTGCTACAGCAAACAGATAGGATGATTAAAACCATTCCGGAAGTTGCAACGGTATTTGGTAAGGCTGGACGAGCTGAGTCAGCTACAGACCCAGCGCCTTTGGAGATGTTTGAAACAACAATTCAATTTAAGCCTCGATCTGAGTGGCGTGCTGGGATGACACCTGAAAAATTGGTGAAAGAACTTGATAAGGCAGTTCAGGTGCCGGGTTTAACGAATATTTGGGTACCGCCTATTCGTAACAGGATTGATATGTTGGCGACTGGGGTTAAAAGTCCCATCGGAATTAAAATTTCAGCAAACAATTTACAAGATATTGATCGGGTCGCACAACAAGTTGAACAAGCAGCTAAAACGGTATCTGGTGTTAGCTCAGCTTTAGCTGAACGGCTCACGGGTGGCAGGTATATTGATGTTGATATCAATCGTATGCAAGCTGCACGATATGGTCTTAATATTGATGATGTACAGCAAATTGTGTCATCAGCGATAGGTGGAAAAAATATTGGTGAAACTGTTGAGGGATTAGCAAGATATCCTATTAATGTACGTTATCCACGAGAGATTCGAGACTCACTGGAAGCTTTGAGAAATTTACCTGTTGTTACCGAGTCAGGTCAGCAAATTATCTTAAGTAGCGTTGCCAATATCCAGATTACAGATGGCCCTCCAATGCTGAAGAGCGAAAATTCCCGCCCTAGTGGTTGGGTCTATATTGATGTGCAAGGACGTGACTTAGCTTCAGTTGTACAAGATTTGAAACAAACCATTGATTCGCAAGTCAAACTTTCTCCTGCTATGAGCATCAGCTATTCAGGCCAGTTTGAGTTTATGGAACGTGCAAATGCTCGACTAAAAGTAATAATTCCAATTACTTTGATGATCATTTTTCTATTGCTCTACCTGATCTTTAGACAAGTACAAGATGCTGCTCTGATTATGTTGACTCTACCTTTTGCCTTAATTGGTGGTATTTGGGCCATATACTTGAGTGGCTATAACTTTTCAGTGGCAATTGCTGTTGGTTTTATTGCACTTGCCGGTGTTGCCGCAGAGTTTGGAGTGGTCATGCTATTTTATTTAAAACAAGCGATAGATCATACCCAACAACATTTACCTTCTTCAGCAGCGTCTTTAACGGTGCAACAACTCAATGATGCAATCCGAACAGGAGCTGTACTACGCGTTCGTCCTAAAGCCATGACGGTTGCCGTCATTTTGGCAGGCTTAATTCCTATACTTTTAGGGACTGGGACAGGTTCCGAATTGATGAGCCGTATTGCTTTACCTATGGTTGGGGGCATGATTTCAGCTCCTCTACTGTCAATGTTTGTTATCCCAGCTGCATATCAGCTTTTAATCAAAAGAAAACTATCAACACATTGATCGTTTTATTATTTCGTCTAAAGAGGTTTTATTATGTTGAAATTTATGAAAATTATTGCTCTTGTTACCACTATTGCTGCATTAAGCGCATGTAGTAAAAATGAAGCATCAGAGCAGAAGAAAGCAGACGCACCTATGGAGCAGATGAATAAGGAGTCTTCTACCGCTACAACGGCTCAAGCCGTTGGCGTGATTACTGCTATTGATACGAAAGAAAATATTTTAACACTCGACCATGAAGCAATTCCTGCACTTAAATGGCCTGCAATGATGATGGGCTTAAAAGTTGCTGACCCATCCTTATTAAATGGTTTAACTGTAGGGGATAAAGTTGAATTTGAATTAAAAGCAGAAGGAGAAAATTATATAATCATCGCTGTAAAGCCTAATAATTCATAATGTACTAGTATATGGTGCCAATAGTGTTATATCCTTTAGACGCTATTGGCATTTTTATAGAAGTTAAATAAGATCGCTTTAAAAATTCCAGTTTATATAGTTCAATTCTTGAATTTTATTTTATCAATTCCACTGTAAGGCAAGAAAGCATTTGAACCGTACCGGGTTTGTCGGAGACTTTTTTATTTAAGTTAGGCCACCTGACCTAACGGGTTAATCTTATCATAGTACATTGCTTCAAACTCAAAAGGCGATACATAACCCAGTGCACTGTATACACGCTTTTTATTGAACCAATCTACCCAGTTTAGTGTCGCAAGTTGTACATCTGCTAAACCTTGCCAATCTGCTTTTAAATATTCAATCACCTCTGTTTTGTATAAGCCATTCACCGTTTCAGCCAGAGCATTATCGTATGAATCACCAGTTGTACCGACTGATGCTCGTAAATTTGCAGCTTCTAAACGATTGGTATAGCGAATAGAAAGATATTGAACACCTCTATCTGAATGATGAATCACATTCTTAGGCATACCTCGATCGTGCAATGCTTGCTCCAATGCATCGAGCACCATATCTGTATTCATCCGTGTAGATACTTTCCATCCAACAATTGCTCGTGAGAACACATCAATAACAAATGCGGTATATACCCAGCCTGAATGAGTTTGAATATACGTAAAGTCACCCACCCATAGTTGGTTTGGATGATCAGCATTAAAATTACGTTTCACTAAATCATCTGCCCGTTTTTGGTCATCTCGGCTACGGGTGGTTTGTTTATTCTTACCTCGCCAAACACCTTGTATACCTAGCTTTTTCATTAATCGAGCAACAGTACAGCGTGCAATAATATAGCCTTCACGTTTCAGTTTTTGCCAGACTTTACGTACACCATACCGACCTGAACTTTCTTTCCAAATTCGTTGAATTTGTTCAGCATGATGCTCATCATGTAGATCTCGTTTCGCTCGATGTTCTGGATTGTCAGCGAGATCTAAAGTTCGGTAATAGGTTGAAGCTGCGATCGGTAAAATCCTACAAATCGCATCAACACCATATAAGTCTTTATTGTTATGGATGAAATCCACCATTATTTGTGTGGGCGGTCGAGCTCCGCCTGGGCGAAAAAAGCGGCTGCTTTACGTAGAATTTCATTGGCACGCTTTAATTCTTTAATTTCACGTTCCATTTGCTTCATTTTTTCTTGATCAGATATCTGTTGTACTTTAATAGGATTTTGCTGATCTAAATGCTTTTGATGCCAGGCACGAAGTGTTTCAGGAGTACAACCAATCTTAGGCGCAATTGCTGTGATTGCAGCCCAAGTAGAAGGATAATCTTTTTCAGATTCAATTAGTAATTGAACCGCTTTTTCTCTGATTTCAGGGGTATATTTTAATTTTGTCATCGGGACACTACGCTTCGCTACGTCTTGCGAAGCAATGCTTCTCATCTCAGAATATTGACTCTCCGACAAACCCGGTACGGTTCAAGATCAAAATTCGCAGCATTGGTTATCGCTTGATAAACGTCATTGATGCTATTTCTTTTAAGCTCACGATAGATCGTACTAGGATGTGTTTTAATGAGTTCAGCAAATTTTCTGGCTGAAAAGCCTTCTTTTCTTGACTCAAGCATTAATGCAGTACGATCTTCAAAGTTAAGATGATGGTATGACAATTTTATATACTCTAGGACTTACGCACTATCATTTATAGATTCTCTGGGCTTTGTTGCACAAAGATTTGAAAGGCAAAGTACCCCTAATTGAGCCAAATTTCCTGATCCACCTCTCTTTTAGAAAAACGTATCTGCCGATACATTAAACCGCTCAGACAATGCCTTAATATGACGAATATTCAGTTGGCGTTTACCACTTAAAATCTCAGAAATCACTGATGGTGTTGCAACCTCTGTTAAGTCAGACTGACCTAAACCATGTTGCTCCATCAAAAAAGCCAAAGCAGCACGACCGTCCCCTTTAGGCATAGGAAGATGCTCATTTTCATAATCAGAAACCAAATCACCAAGCTGATGAGTAAGCCCCATTAAAGGATGGGACTCGTCATCACCAACAGTATCTAAAAGTTCATCTAAAGCTTCAACAAGTGTATGAAAGTCGTCTTCATTTTCTGGCTTGCTGAGCAATGGTGCAACGCAGTGCCAGTGGTCTACGGCCTGTTTAATCATCGCGTTCATACTAACCTTCCTTCCAATGACCTTTGTCATATTCTTTATGGTACAAGACATCACGGATATACACACGTTTTGCTTGATACATCACGACTGCAATAAGTCGGATCTTGTTCCCGCCAATATCGAATACATGGAACTTTCCAACTTTATCGACCTCTGGAAAGAGATGTTTCATCTCAGCAAAATCTTTCGGATCGTTTGCCTTTATGGTTCGATACCAACCATCTAATGCCGTTTCAGCCTGTGGCCACTTTTGCATTGCTTCTATAATTCGAGTGTGGGTGATCACATGCATAACATTTTATCGCATTTTGCAATATTGGTGGCTAGGATGAATAAAGCGCCACACGGAGCTTTATTCATTATCAAAATGCACTTAATCTGATGATCTTAAAAAATAAACCTTTTAGCATTTCATGCGCAATAAGGCTGATACCATTAGCACAACAAAAATGAGTTCCACTCTAGTTAACATCTTAGTTCCATTTACTTTTCACTTAATTTATATAGCCGTTAAGTCGCAGCATCAATGACATAACATGACATGGAAAATAATCAAAAAAGATAGAATCTAGATTTTTGTTACATTTACTATCCGCATACTTTAACAGCAGCTTTGAGTGTTTCACTTAACCTTTAAACTTTTTTTAAAATTAAATATATTTACATATACGTTCTAAAATTTGATAGAATTTATTAAAACTTTAGATTCTAAGTGTAAATAATGAGAAGCGCTAATATTCGACGTGATGGCTACTTAAAATTTCTGAATACATGGCAAGACCGTGATGTCATTAAAGTACTTTCAGGTGTGCGTCGCTCTGGAAAATCCACCTTATTGGCGATGTTTCAACAAGACCTAAAAGCACAGGGTGTACAAGCCGAAAACATCATTGCCATCAACTTCGAATTTATGGAATTTGAAGAACTCACCGATTACCGTAAACTACATGATTATGTATTGTCCAAAGTTGATAAAAGTAAAAAAAACTATGTTTTTTTAGATGAAATACAACATGTTACAAATTTTGAGAAAGTAGTCGACTCTTTATATGTTCGGGATTATATCGATTTATATATTACAGGCTCAAATGCATTCTTTCTAAGTGGAGAACTTGCGACTTTACTTACAGGACGCTATATCGAGCAACATGTTCTACCTCTGTCATTCCAAGAATTTAAACTGTGGCATATTGAAAATAATCCGATCATCCAACAATTATCCAATCGTGATTTGTATGCCATGTATACGCGCAGTAGTTTCCCTTATACGCTTGTCATGACTAGCCAGCAGGAAACTTATGATTACTTGCAAGCGGTCTATGCCAGTGTAATGTTTAAAGATGTTATTCCCCGTTTGAATACTGCCGATATTAACTCTCTCGAGCGTGTCGCAAGATATTTGGCAAGCGTGACAGGCTCACCTATTTCCATCAATAAAATTAAAAATACCTTTGTTTCAAGTGGGGTTAAAATTTCATTTGAAACAGTAAAACGCTATATTCAGGGCTTACAGGACAGTTTGTTATTTTATAGTGCCGCACAATTTAAAGTACGCGGGCGTGAGTTATTACAATCCTCTGAAAAATACTATTTAGTTGATGTCGGATTGCGCCGGATTATGTTGCCTGATGCTAATGCTGATCAAGGTCATATCTTAGAAAATGTGATTTATCTTGAGCTTGTCAGACGAGGTTATACCGTCTATGTAGGGCGGGTTGATGAATATGAAATTGATTTTGTTGCTGTCGATACTTTACAGAATTTAACTTATTATCAAGTGGCATTAGAAACGCTCAATGAAGAGACACTTAGCCGAGAGTTACGTCCATTACAGAAAATTTCTGATTCGTATCCCAAATATTTACTTACCTTAGACACGATAGGGACTGAAGCAAATTATAATGGTATTGTAAAAATGAGTGCTCTCGATTGGTTGCTATCTGAAAATAAGTAAAGTTGAGGATAGACATGGATACTCTTATTTATTAAGGCATCGAATAAGGCGTGGTTTTAGAAGAAGTTGTAATTTCTCCAAAAAGCTTGAAAACCATTTTAAAGCCTTCGACTTAACCTTCTTTTACATCAATAATGGCTTCATTTAATGTCAGCATACTTTTTAAAACACCACCGGATTTTTTTCTACTCTTTTTTATATCTAACTCAGGTTAGTGTAATTAGCTGCTTATTTATCTCATCTTACATATTAAGTAGAGGTGGGACTTAAGATGGTTACTAAAATAAAAATACTAATAACAATAAATATATAAAACAGTGTATTACAATTTTATATGATGCGTAGCCTACGCATCATATATTAAGCGTACTATTTTGATATAATTGATACAATCAATCCTCTGAGAGGTTTCATTTAAATTTCATGAGTCTTACAGAAATTAAGGTTCGCCAAGCGCATTGCAAGGAAAAAACTTGTTTTTTATCTGATGAAGATGGACTTAGCCTGAAGATTGAGCCGAATGGAAGAAAATCTTGGTGTTATCGCTATACAGATCCACAAATAAAAAAACGTCGCCGCATTCAGTTAGGACTTTATCCTGATTTATCACTGAAAAAGGCACGGCAAGTCAGAGATGATTTTAAAGACAATAATTTTAGTTTTGAAAAAGATACTATTTCTAATGTAATTACTTTTCGTAAAGTAGGGGAGGAATGGCTACAGTTCAAACTTAAGAATGCATTTAATGATTTACCCCGCTGCGGTGTACTACAGTTAGCAGAAAGATGTTTACAGCATGATATTTACCCAGACCTTCAGGATTTACCTTTTGAAAACGTCAAGCGCTATGACTTGGTTTCAGTAATAAAAAAAATAGAGGCGCGCCAAGTAAAAGAACCAGTCAAAAAAGCTTGTAGCTATTTGAACCAAATTTATGATTACGCTGTAGCGATGGGTTATTGTGAATACAATATCGCTCATGGTTTAAATAAAATTGTAATCAACAGTAAAATTAAGAAGAACTATCCGTATTTAAAAGCGGAGGAAATATCCGAATTTAAGAATAACTTACAAAAATTGGATGCCCATCCCATTATTAAAAAAGCACTAATGTTCAAATTATATACTGGAGTGCGAGGGGCTGAATTGTTATTGGCTGAGCCTCATCATTTTGATTTAAATGCAAAAATATGGAAAATTCCTGCCTTGCATATTAAACAATTTCGACGTAAAGTCATTTTAGGCCATGAGATTCCAGACTTTTTAGTACCACTTTCAGATCAGGCTTTAGAGATTTTAAAAGACGTCATGCAATGGTCATACGGTGAAAAATATATTTTTGCAAGCCCTCGGAAACACAATCAACCGATTCATTTCAATACATTAAATATGGCTATTCGTAAGATGGGCTATGGCAAACATCAATTATCCTCTCATGGACTACGTTCCACTTTTAGTACCATTTTGAATGACTCAGGTTTATTTCAAGATAATTGGATTGAGGCACAACTTTCACATATTGATAAGAACCGTACCCGTGCCAGTTATAATCATGCTGATTACTTAGTTCAACGGACTGAAATGATGCAGTGGTGGGGTGATTATTTAAGTAATGGCTAGGTGAGTATCATACTTTTATATAGAAAAACTCTCTGTACACGACAAAAATAGTGAACCGTACCCGGTTTGTCTGAGACTTTTTATTTAAGTTAGGCCACCTGAACTAATCGTTTATTCACACCTCGTTTTAGCCAATCATAAAAGCGTGAAACTGATACATGAAGTAATCGTGCCATCAAAATAATCGGAAATAAGTGTTTTGGGATTTCACATAGGCGTACCTTACTGACTTTATTTGGCAAAGTACGCTACTGCCTTTTTTAGAAATTCACGTTCCATTTCACCATTTCAGCGGATTTAAGCTGCTGTTTAAGTTGCTTATTTTCTTCGAGCAAAGCGTTTAGATCAGATGAATACTATTTAGTACCAGCTAAAGTCCCTGCCTTTGCCTTATTATTCTAATGCGAAAGGGTCTGCATGGAAATGCCGAGTTCTCTAGCTGTTTTTAGATACATTGCCTTGAATGGCTTCTATTGCTTTGATGGTTTCAGCTTTAAATTCTGCCGTATACGTCTTGTGTTTCTTGCTCATGGTAAACTCCTGATGAGTATGTATGGTTTACCAAGTTAAAACCTCCTGTTTTTTCAGCACACATCAGTCATTAAAAGGATGAATATACCCATCGAAAATTAAGAATAATCGGGAGACGTAGTGATAGTGTCTAGGATCAAGTCAGGCAATAATGCCACCCCCATGCCTTGTCGTACATAGTATAAAATAGCTTGTACATCGTTGATAGAAAAGTATAGCTCCCAATGCGGGCTCTATGATTGCAGATTGGGTTGCTACGAAATTCCATGGAGTGATTGCCTAACTTTAAGCAAGATTTCTTTTTCTTAGTTTCCTTTTTGTCCAGATTAAGCCTATAAATTCTGGACTTTTTTTATTATGTAACCTGAATCCTATTTTAAGCCAATGTTTCTATACCTCGATGGAGTACCATCCACCATACAGTCAGTGTGGAATTTCGTAAATATTAGTTAAACGTCAGCGGATTATGATCTTATTCAGAATTATCAGACTATCCGGTAATCCCCCCCTGAAAATAATTTTTAAAAACAACTTAGGCTAATTGATAAACACTATCTGGAAAGATTAAAAGAAAATATTTTTTAATTTCTGCTAATTCGTTTAAGGTAGGTTCCCTTTCAAGAAGTTGAAATGTCCAAATAAGTACAGCCTGATGATTATCATAGCAAGTATTTACTCCAAGAAAATTAGCCATTCCGTAACTTCTATTGATGTTCATTTCTTTAATTAATTGATTTCCTAAGTCACGAGCTTGCTGGCTGATCAATAATTCATTTGGCAACATGGCGGTCATCTCCACAAAATAATCTAATACAGCTTCAATCCTTACATTTAAAAAGTTATAATTTAGTTGAAATAGATGAATTATGCTTTCTATAAGTTGTAATGATCTGCTGTAGGTTAACTATAGCAGGGTATTACTCAGTCAACAACTTAAAATAACTCTTAGTAGGTTATTTTTTTGTAAATTAATTGATATATGATTACTTGCAAGTTATCCAGCCTCATGGGCGATCGAAAAATTTTAAAATTAAGTGATGTAGTACGTGCGACAGGCATCAATCGCAATACGCTCACGAGTATGTATTATGATCGTGCTGTACGTATTGAATTGCCAGTCGCCGATAAGTTATGTAAATACTTTAACTGTACGATGAATGATTTGTTTGAGTTTAAGGAAGATGTTGAAGAAAAAGATTAACCAATACTTCGTTTGATAAGTTTTCGCTACAGGTCTAATACTGAATTTTATAAAATTTCATGGAAAACAAATATTTACTTTATTATTTATATAAAGGAATCAATCGAATGATAGGGGTATTTTTCTTATAACTTAGTTGAGAACAGGGGATAATGACCCACAATAGCTGTAACTATTGTGGGTTTGTTCCATGTAATGCAATTTGCCGTACACGGAATTTAAAATGACTTCACTGCAATTCTCATCTTACGTTGCGATTGTACTTATTGCAAGATTTTGAGTATTTTTACATGATTTTCTATTTAACGATTTAAATTTATTCTTTTTACAATTTTGATAATTTTAAGTACTTGATCTTGAAGTTATAATGTTTGAGATCGAACGTTCAATGGTAATACCCCCATTTTTAATTGAATTAATGGGTAGAAAATCTAAAGCCCTTGTTATTGAAACGTACCGGGTTTGTCGGAGAGTCAATATTCTGAGAGACTATCCCGATGACAAAATTAAAATATACCCCTGAAATCAGAGAAAGAGCGGTTCAATTATTGATTGAATCTGAAAAAGATTATCCTTCTACTTGGGCAGCAATCACAGCTATTGCTCCTAAAATCGGTTGTACTCCTGAAACATTGCGTGTTTGGTATTTAAAGCACCTGGATCAACTAAATCCTGCCAAAGTACAACAGATATCTGACCAAGAAAAAATGAAGCAAATGGAACGTGAAATTAAAGAATTAAAACGTGCCAATGAAATTCTACGCAAAGCAGCCGCTTTTTTCGCCCAGGCGGAGCTCGACCGCCCACACAAATAATGGTGGATTTTATCCATAACAATAAAGATCGATATGGTGTTGAAGCGATTTGTAGAATTTTACCGATTGCAGCTTCGACCTATTATCGGGCTTTAGATCTCGTTGATAACCCAGAACATCGAGCGAAACGTGCTCTGCATGATTTACATCATGCAGAGCAAATCAAACGTATTTGGAAAGAAAGTTCAGGTCGATATGGTGTACGTAAAGTTTGGCAAAAATTGAAACGTGAGGGTTATGTTATTGCACGTTGTACAGTTGCTCGATTGATGCAAAAGCTAGGTATACAAGGTGTTTGGCGTGGTAAGAATAAACAAACTACTCGTAACCGAGATGACCAAAAACGGGCAGATGATTTAGTGAAACGTAATTTTAATGCTGATCATCCAAACCAACTATGGGTGGGTGACTTTACGTATATTCAAACTCATTCAGGCTGGGTATATACCGCATTTGTTATTGATGTGTTCTCACGAGCAATTGTTGGATGGAAAGTATCTACACGGATGAATACAGATATGGTGCTCGATGCATTGGAGCAAGCATTGCACGATCGAGGTATGCCTAAGAATGTGATTCATCATTCAGATAGAGGTGTTCAATATCTTTCTATTCGCTATACCAATCGTTTAGAAGCTGCAAATTTACGAGCATCAGTCGGTACAACTGGTGATTCATACGATAATGCTCTGGCTGAAACGGTGAATGGCTTATACAAAACAGAGGTGATTGAATATTTAAAAGCAGATTGGCAAGGTTTAGCAGATGTACAACTTGCGACATTAAATTGGGTAGATTGGTTCAACAAAAAGCGTGTACACAGTGCACTGGGTTATGTATCGCCTTTTGAGTTTGAAGCAATGTACTATGATAAGATTAACCCGTTAGGTCAGGAGGCCTAACTTAAATAAAAAAGTCTCCGACAAACCCGGTACGGTTCACCCAATTTACCTATAGAGCTTGAAGCTGTTTTTGATGCTTATCATATTGAGTTTAATCTAATGGAAATCAGCTTCTTCGTTTCACGTGAACGAATTATTTCTAAACAGAATAAGCTCTTAGATAAATGGAGAGAACAAATATTTTCGAGTATGCATAAGAATACTAGTCCTATCAGTGATTTTTACCAGATTCCATCGAATCGTGTGGTAGAGATCGGTAGTCAAATAGAAATATAAAGATATAAAAAACAGTCGAAGCTTATACTTCGACTGTTTAAATTACATAGAAAGAAAGTTAAAGCAAATTAAACCAATTAATGCTGAAGCTGCAAGGACGTACATCACTTTGAGCTGGAAATGAAATAAGCCAACCAAAGCTACAAGTGCAATTAACGCACCAACAATATCGAAAGAGCCGTTAAAACCTGTTGGCCAAAGTACATGATAAGCAAAAAATAGGGCAAGGTTAAGAATCACACCAACAACTGCGGCTGTAATAGCCGTTAACGGAGCTGTAAATTTGAGCTCATTATGTGTTGATTCGATAATTGGTGCACCAGCTAAAATAAAAACAAAGGAAAACAGGAAAGTAAACCAAGTGACTATGCTTGCTCCAATGGTGCCCGCCAAGAATAAATGATCTGAGCCTAAGAGTGCTTGATTGAATGCTCCTAAAAAGCCAACAAATGCGACCACCATAATTAAAGGGCCGGGCGTACTTTCACCTAGAGCTAAGCCATCTATCATTTGAGTCGGACTTAACCAACCGTAATAGCTTACAGCACCCTGGTAAACATAAGGCAATACTGCATAGGCACCACCAAAGGTGAGCAGGGCTGCTTTCGTAAAGAACCAAGCCATTTGGGTGTAAGTATGATCCCACCCCAGCGTTAAGCTTAGGCTCAGGATTGGAATAAACCACAGTAAACCACCAATTAGCAGAATACTGGCCAACCGTTTCCAACTAAAGATCGCATGTTCAGGTGTAGGAGTATCATCATCAATTAAAGCACGACCATAATCTTTTTTACTCTGCTGGTGTGCGTTTCCACTAGAAAATAGGCTTGGATATTTTTTACTGGTTAGATAACCAATGATTGCGGCAGAGAGCACAATTAAAGGAAAGGGTAAGTTGAAGAAAAATATAGCAATAAATGAAAGGGCTGCAATCAGCCATAAGAATTTATTTTTAAGTGATCGACTGCCGATTCGATGTGTTGCATGAAAAACAATGGCAACAACAGCAGGTTTAATACCGTAAAAGAGCCCTGCAATAATGGGTACATCACCAAATTTTACATAAACCCATGAAAGACCAATTAAAATAAATAGTGAGGGTAGTACAAAAAGAATCCCTGCAACTAAACCACCGACGGTTCTATGCATTAACCAACCGATATAAGTTGCTAATTGTTGTGCTTCAGGACCCGGTAAGAGCATACAATAGTTCAGTGCATGCAAAAATCGCTTCTCTGAAATCCACCGCTTTTGTTCAACCAGTTCTTGGTGCATGACCGCAATTTGACCTGCGGGCCCCCCAAAACTAATGAACCCCAATTTAAGCCAGAATAGGAATGCTTGCCAAAATGAAACTGACTGTATCTCTTGTTCTGGTTGTATAACAAGTTCTTGTTCCATGATTATTCTCTTGATAGGTTGGCATATAAGCCATCGAAAATGTGATTCGATAATGCAAATAATTGGTCATCGTCACTTATCTGACTTCGAATTCCTTGAATAACTTTTTCAATACCGATCGCTTCTGGAGGCTCAATTCCTCCTACATCAAGGTAATGAACAATTTCAGCGATTTTCTTTAATGCGGGTGTTTCTAGATCAAAACTATGTAAAAGAACTTCGAAGGTCACCCAATGATTGACATGACTGAAAGTTGCATCATCAAAATCGAATCCAAATGCATCTTCGGGGCAATCAGTTGGGGTTTCTAACCAAATGAATGTTGGTGAGGTATCTATAAAAGTTTTGATTAGCCATGCAGAGGCTAGACGATCAATCCAAGGTCTTTTACGTGTTGCCCAAATTCTGTTTTGATAATTACCTTTATCCAGATGTTGAATATGAGCTTGTATAGCTTTAGGTTCATTGACTTCACCGAGACGTGCAATAGTGAGTTCCAATAAGGAAAGTTCATTAAGAACTTGTACTTGAGTCTCATCTGGATAATAGTCAATGTCTACAAGTGCATCGATGCTTTTTCTTAATTTACGAATCTGTTTGAGTAGTTCTTTCTTATCATCTTTAGTTTGACGATCTCTTATTTCCGTGAGTTGTTTATAGAGGGTTTCGTACTCTTCTTTTCGACTGAAAATAGGTGCGAGTTCAAGATTTAAAGGTGGCTCTGCGTAAAACATATAAGCAGTTCCTTGTTCAGAAACAACATCATTAGCAATAGAGGTAAACTTCTCACTATGATTAATAGGGAGTATGTAGACCCCATCTCTAAGGGTCGCGGCACCACTTGCTTTCAAAGATCGCCAGACTCTCATCCGAGTGCTTGTGTTCTGTGTAGGCAGAGATGTTATGAGTAAAGAAATAGACATGTAGTATACTCAACATATTTGTAGAATATATTACTAATAAATTTTTATACTTCAAATACGAATAAATGATTTCCTATAGTAGGAAAAATATTAAGAAAATATTTATCCAGATTTCTAGGATTTATAGATGTTGAGCGGCTTTGTTGCACAAACCTATCTGTAAAGGGTTTTTCAGCGATATAATTTTCAAATGAAGAAGCCTACACACAAAATCTACCGCACAACCAATTGGCCCGCATATAACCGAGCACTCATGAGTCGCGGAAATATTGCCATTTGGTTTGATCCTGCTACGCAATGGTATGCGCCATCAAAAGGCAAACAAGGGCGAAATCAAACCTACTCTGACGCAGCCATCCAATGCTGCTTAATGATTAAATCCTTATTCCGTCTGTCTTTACGTATGGTCACTGGCTTTGTGCAAAGTCTGATTAAACTTTGCGGATTAAATTGGATAGCTCCAGATTACACCACGCTTTGTAGAAGACAAAAGCATATTGATATTGTAATCAGCTACCAAAAAAGTAGCGATGGGCTGCATCTACTCATGGACTCTACAGGCATGAAGTTTCTAGGTGAGGGCGAATGGAAACGCAAGAAACATGGACCTGAATATCGTCGCCAATGGCGTAAACTTCATATTGGTATAGATGCTAAAACCCTACAAATACGAGCAGTTCAGCTTACAACCAATAATGTCAGTGATTCACAGGTGCTTGGTGATTTACTTAATCAGATTCCACAAGATGAGCAGATTAACTCTGTTTATACCGATGGAGCTTATGACACCAAGCAATGCCGTCAGGTCATTGCAGATCGGCAAGCGCATGCGGTGATTCCACCTAGAAAAAATGCGAAACCATGGAAAGATACAAAGAGTAGCTCGCTAGAGCGAAATGAATTACTTCGAACAATTAAACGTTTAGGCAGGACACTATGGAAAAAATGGTCAGGCTATCATCGGCGAAGTTTGGTTGAAACTAAGATGCATTGCATCAAATTATTAGGAGATAAACTCAGCGCAAGGAGTTTTGATAGCCAAGTGAATGAAATCCATGCACGTGTAGCAGTCCTTAACAGATTTACGGAATTAGGTCGACCACTTACCCAAGTTACGCCTTAAATTTAGCTCAATTAGGGGCGCTTTGCATTTCAAATCTTTGTGCAACAAAGCCTCTATGAACTAAATATAACATACAACTAATTTAACATAATCTATATTATACGCAATCTAAGTGTAACTCCAAAATAGAAATGTCTATATTCTCGTTGAACGACACATCAGGTGTCATAAACGACACAACACCTGTCATGGAACGACATGACAGGTGTCATTTAAATTTAGACTTATAGCCGCTGAATGACAGATAATGCGAGATTTTTGACACATATTTCGAGATTGTTACATTAATGTGAAATCATTCATTAATGCTATCAACAGAAATAAAAAAAGGAGCTTCATGTGATCTTTCTAGTTGAAAGTGTATAAGTTGAAGAAGCAAAAAAATCAGCAAGCTTATCAGTGGCTTGCTGATTTTTTATTTATGTATATAAATAAGCTATATTGGAAATATTTATTAATCTCATAAAGAAATTAAAGAATTTCTATCTCATTTTTGGACAATTTCGTATTACGAATAGAAATAAAACAAATCCAGTTTGCATGAGAAAATGTATGGAAAAATTCAACCGCATTGAACAAGTTTATGGTTCAATACTTTTTTCACAGTAAAAGTTAATGACGACATGATAAATCGAAACGGTAATGTTACCACGTTGAAGTTCTTCTTTCCCCATCCAAAAGGTGTCTGAATCTTCACCATTTACAGTCTCAAGAACATAACCTTTTACTTTGGCAAAACCTTTGTGCTGACGTTGTTTTATGTGGTTCTTATACTTATCTAAGAGAGTGACAAAATCTTTATCGAATGCATATACGACAACAAATATCGTATTAAAGCCCTCTTGATCATACCCCGCCAACTTATCCATATGGTCATTGATATCGGTAGTACCCCATTTAAGAAGGCGAAACGCTTCAAATAACGCAATACGTCTACTTTGATTGTTATCTACTATAACGCCATCCACCTCACCATAGCTTTTACCTGAAGATGAACTACCTATTTGACTTTGATCCAAAATATGAAGTGGAGAGCTTTTTTCTCTCATGTTAAAAAGACTACAAAACCATTGATTAATTCGATCTTCGTTTGCTGGCTTACTAGAATATCCAGATGAGGATTCCTCATCTTTAACAGGTATGTAAATATTTTTACTGCGACTAAGCAATTCTTTAGAGACTGAAGAAACTATTTCAACTAAATACTCTTCAACAGTGCTGTTATTTGTTATCTTCACATATGTTTCGACATTACTACCGTTAATCAGTTTAAAGCTAGTTGCTAGTTGCTGAGTACTTCTTTGATTCCTTTCTGCAAAACGATGGATATATTGCGTAGCAGATGACTCCTTCGCTAAAGCATTCATTATAGAGTCGTTGATTTTGGCTAATTCATCTGACAGAGCTTCGTATTGACCTAGGAATTTAATATAAGCTGAAAATGCTATATCTGCTTCTTTTACGAATTTATGCTTGAGCAGTAATTCACAGTAAGGTGCAAGTAACTGAGGAAGAAATTTCTGAGCTGAGCTCAATAGTTTCCATGTTTCCCTCATTGAACTGATGTCATTAATCGTTAAGTAAGCATGCATTACTCCTGATATCCACGGTAATGGATAACTCGGGATATCAGACCATTGTGCTTTTGCCGACTGTTTTACTTCTGACAAAGCCTTTCGAATCAAAGTAATATTTGAAGCTTCATGATGGTTAGCAAGATACGCATGTAATAGCATTAGAATATGTTCTGGGTTATTAGTATCTTCGACCAATCTTTCCAAAATACGAATGCTCTTATTGGTATCTTTATCGATTAAATAGTATGCTAGATAGTAGCGTCTAAAATGTTCACATTCGTTGTAATGATTTTTCTCGTTATAGGTAAATGGAATAGGGATATCGTTAATATGAGATTGAAAATCAGGGTCGTATTCATCTTGATTAATAGCAAATAATGTAACGTCTAATTTATATTGATAACACTTTATCAATTGGCGTTTTTCAGCAAAGAGGTGATGGTGCTGATTTTTGAACCTACCTTCATTCAGCTCATGACTAGCTTGAGTGAGAACGGTCAGAGCTAGGTCAAATTCAGAAGCACTGTATGCTGATACGAATGTTTTTTCTAAGACATCTAAAGAGCTTTTATCAATATTGTCTACTGCGAGTTTTGTGATTGCTAATTTGATAAGCTCTTTTCTTGCAGGATGAATACAAGCCTCCATCAATTGGAAAAGCTGTGAGTTTGTTAGGATCTCGTCATTTGAATCAAGAAAGCTTTCGAAGTCTGAATCATCGATTTTGTTTATGTAGACACAAAAATCAGGCCATAGATCGTAAGCATTTACTCCAATAGTGTGAAATAATCCAACTCTTTCATTAGTGCCAAAGCCTAAATTGTCAACGATAGATATATTTCTTTTATGCAGTTTATTTAAATGTTGGCAAGAGTCATGATTTGCAACCGACATCAGTATTTGAAAGTAACAACTTATAGCTCTTTTCGCTTCATACGGAGAATCATTTGTGCATAGCAGAGCAGATGACCAATCAGTTTTATGTCTTTTAGAAATTGACAATATCCGTTGTACATTATCTTCAATAACTAATTTGTACCAAGGGAACTGTTTAATAAGGATTGAAGCATCTAGGTTTGATTTTTTCCCTTCAAGATTTAATATTAGATCTTGCTCTAGCTCATTAGTAATAAGGTTAATTAATTCACTTATATACACCTGAGCGGTATCAAGAGAATTCCTATCGATGAAATCATATAGCCACCATAACAAGAAATATTTGTTATTACTGAGATTAAAAATCGCTGGATTCGGATAAGCGTGTTCGCTTAAATCCACTTTTTTAATACTATCAATCATTGATAGTATTTGATTAGGCTGTTGATGCTTTAAAAAGTTGTCAAATAATGTGTAGTAACGTGAATCTTTAAAGTCATTTTTAAACAACCGTAAGTTATCAGTTAATACAAAAACAATATCAATAAAGTCTTCACTACAATGAAAGTTGTTAGAATTTGTTTCTGAATATTTTCGGGAAATAAAAATCTCTAATTCTTCTAAAATGCTGCGATTTGAAATCTGATTCGCAATGTCATTATAGAAATAGGAAAACCAAAATATTGCGAAATTACATGTATCTACTCTAGATAGGAGAAAGCAGAAATATTTAGGTAATAATCGAAATCGAAACAAATCACTAAAGAGTAGTTGTTTAAGTAAAGGGTGTTCCAAAGAAAATTCAATCAGTTCTATAAGTTTATGAGGATAAAATAGCGAATGGTTATCAATACAAATGCTTTCCTCTAAAAAATCCGAAACTAACCAACTATAAAAGTATCCAACCCTGTGGTGATAAGTTCTGCTTTCTAAATGCTCCTGTATCTGAAAAAATTCATTTTTACTAACCTGAAGTGATGAATGAGAATTAAAGGAATGCAGAGAGCTTTCTGTAATCACATTTTTTCTAGGCTGGTTTACACATTTGTCAGTATTATTCGTTGTTCCGCTCGTTGGTAAAAGGTCAATTGACATGGTTATCACTGGAGTATAGTTGCGAACAATGTCTGAAAAAAAATTACTATTTGATATTGAACGTGTTAAATCTCTAGGTACAGGTAGCTCTAGTAAATGTTTTGTCAGCTCGACTGTATAAGCTTTGTACTCTGCTTCTGAAGTCACATAATTAAGAATAGGGAGAGCACAACTACACGTTAATCGCATGATACGTAGCCATTTTCCAAAGGCTTCATTAGCGTTAGCGGAGTTGGAAAGTAACATCTGCCATAAAAAGGTACTAACTAACTGGTTAAGGTTATGCTCTCTTCCGTTAAATACATAAAAATTATCTTCTTTTTTAACATAGTTGAATAAAATGGATGTGCTAGGGAATTCTCTATCCCATATATCTTCCGACACACAGAGGTTGGTTTTTTTATATCCATCTTGACCATACTGGATATGTTGTAAAGTTCTAAGAGTTTCTATTATGGGAACTAGAGAGTCATCAACTTGCCGCTCAAGGTCGTGTTCTAAGTTACAAGTAAGCAAAAGGAAATCAGCCTCAAATGTTATAAGGCAGCATTTTTCTAAATATTCAATTTCAATGCCTTTATTAATCGGTACAAGTTCGCCATTACGTTCCCATAACTTAGTACCATCAAGAAGCCCAGTTACACAGTTTCTATCTAGAGGTTCTGTTGTAAGTGAAGAGTACATTAAAAATGTTGCTAAATCCTCAGCTTCTTTTTGTTGTTCTAAACTGTAGAATTTCTGCGAATCAGATGGGGCTCGTGTGGATAGCTCCAAAAGAGATTTAATCTTCGACCAATCCCTTGAATGCTCGACATGATTTGCAGCCATAGTACATTCTCTAAATTTAAACGAATAGATAGAAACTTATATTATTTAATTCAACTATATAGGTATATGATACACCGAAAATTCAATAAGATTCCTATCAATTATTTAGAAATTAATGCAACGGGATAAGGCACTTTACCTATGACTCTTCATGCCAAACCAAGATATTAATCAACTATTAGGAAAAGTAGGTCAAAAAAGGTTATATGTGTTTAGAATTTTGGTGGCTATTCAACCATGATTTCCTCAACATCCTTAAATTTTTCTAACTTAATAATAAGTTAGAAAAATTATTATGAATCAATCTTTCTATTTCGCTATATGGCATTTTTAAAATTTCACTTAATTGTTTGAGTGCGATTGCAACATCCCACGGCATTGCAGATACTTTATTAACTTGAGCAAATGGTCCATCCGTTTCTGTTATTAACCTATCAATAGGTATTTCCTTGACGAGCTCTATAGCACGTTTACTTTTTAACATCGCAGGTCCCACACTAAACCAACAGCCCAGACTTATTGCTCTTCTCAACTCAGTCTTATTGCCTGTAAACCAGTGTAAAATTGGCACTCCAGCTTTTGGATACTTTTCAATAAAGTTTAGAACTTCGCTAGTTGCATGACGGCTATGAATACTAAGTATTTTTCCACCAGCGTTTGTACATGCTCTTAAAATATGTTCAAAAACCATCGTTTGTATATTCCAATGATCTTTAAATTCCTTTCCACCATCCAAACCAATTTCACCAATATATCTAGTTTTAGAAATCAATCGATCAAATAATGGGAGTTCTGAATACCGCTCATGTGCAATTTGAGGATGTAGTCCTAATGCAGTCTTTATACGAGGAAAATTGATACTAAGTGCATTCGTCCCCTCCCATGCACTTGGTGTTGTAGTTACAGATAGAACATACATATTCATATTTACGATATTCTGTATAACATGAACCACATTAGGATAGAGGTCTAAATGTGCATGAAAATCAATCATACTAGACCTAAATCTCCAATAAATTTTTGCATTTCTAACAAACCTCTCTCTACAGTATCTTGATGTTTTTGCTTATCTTGATCTGGTATTAAATTAGAGCTCAAAGATGCACCAATCCACTTTGAAGTCCCTAACTCTTGCCTATTTAAAATTGCTATACGCATCGAAAACACATCATCAAAACATTTCAATTCTGGAGTATCCGGATGGCACTTTGGCCCTCATGCATGAAGGACGAAAGCTCAACTACAGCATCTTCAATAAATTGGCTGGGCTGCAGCAAAATGAGATTGTTGAGAATAAACGGTTAGGTTCAGTCCTGGCGCATATTCAACAGCAACATGAAGTATTGGAAAAACAAAATAAACGTTCCCGGGCCAAGAAAAGTATGCCGAGTCGTAAAGCTCAGAAAGCTGTTATTGAACAAAGAAATTTAAATCCTGTGCTTGACTCTTGTGGTTAAAAACAGGACATTTTAAATGGTTTATCGCATAGACATTTTAATTGGTGAATAACAGTGTTTTTAATATTACTTTAAGATCAGTATCTTATCGTTATTCATACCCTCTGGAACGTTCTCGTTCAACCGACTTGGAAACAAGTCGGTTTCTTTTTAAGCAAAACTGTAACTTTTAGCCAATAAAGTTGATCAAAAAACATTCGTTTTTGCATTTTTTCCTGATTTCTCAAGGGTCACAGTTCAGAAATAATCCCCAATTTCTGCGGACAACTCTTGGGATAAAATAGGCCAACTTTGTAAGCTAAAACTTACATGAATTTAAGATTTTTGAGGATTGGTAATCCAAAGCATTAGCCCTATGATGAATACATAAGGGAACTGGATGTTTCCAGAAAACAAGAATAAGAAAATAGCGCAAGGAATGGGCAGCACGAGATCAGTAAGACGAGCACCCCGATATGAAAAAGCCCGACAGGATGTCGGGCTTTTTTATTGCCTTATGATTTTAATTTCACTTTGACTTTACAAGATTTAATGTTAAGATATATATCAATGATATATATCTTGGTTTCGGGAGGTAATTATGGAAATTGCGAAAGTATTTCAAACTGGTCGCAGTCAGGCTGTTCGCTTGCCTAAAGCCTTTCGCTTTAATGGCACGGAAGTGGCCATCAAAAGCTTCGGTCGTGGTGTATTACTCATGCCCATCGACAATCCTTGGGATGTCATGTTAGAAGCAATAAATGAGTTTGAGGTTGGATTCCAATTGGAGCGAGCTGATCAAGGCGAACAGCTCCGTGAGGAGTTCAGATGATTTACCTCTTAGACACAAATATTTGTATCTATGTCATCAACAATAAGCCTCAACAAGTTTTTGAGCGCTTTAAGCAATATCAACTCGGCCAGCTTGCGATTTCGAGTATCACGGCATCTGAGCTGGCTTTTGGTGTAGAGAAGTCTGGATCTGAACGCAATAAACAGGCGTTAAACAAGTTTTTGTCACCTTTAGAGATTCTTCCTTACGATGAACAGGCGATTTGGCATTACGCCAAATTACGCCAGAATCTTCAATCTACAGGTAAACCGATTGGCAGCTTAGATATGCTGATCGCTGCTCATGCTTTGGCATTGGATGTTGTATTAGTTACGAACAATACAAAAGAATTTGAACGAATTGATGGTCTGAAGCTAGAGAATTGGGTCTAATCGCTATATCTAGCCCGCCCTATGCAGGGCTAGAATTCGTATAAGAGATTTATGTTAAATGGATACAGCTTTTGAAAATTTTAACTTTGAATCAGAGATTTCATTTTTAATATGATAAAAACCAAAGGATAAAGAAAATTTTGATTTAGGTATGTCATAAGTGAATTTTTCAGGTGATGTAGAGGTTTTTTTATCTTGTCTTGGAACTAAAGAGTCAAGTTCAGATATTTTGAAAGCAGTTATTCTTGTTGCAAGTGAGTTTGACTCATTAGAGACTAATTTTGGTGGAGAAAAGCTATCCTATTGGCAATTTTTTAAGAGAGGTATTACGTTCAGGTTTAATGAACATCAGATACTAGATACCATTTTCATCTACGTCAAAGAGAATGAAGAATATTACCCATACCCATTTTTAGAAAATCTGATCACAGGTATTAATCACAAAAGTACGATGCAATCTGTAGCTAATTTATTTGGAACCCCCGAAAGAGAAAGTAACAGTTGGCTTAAATACAAAATATTTGATAATTATTTACATTTTGAGTTTTATAATTCATTAGAATTGAAACAAATTACAATGGGACAATATTAATACCATGTTATTAATTTTTATGTATTTTTTTAAATTTAAACCCTAGATTTGAGTCTAGGATTTTTTAATTTCGTAAAACCGCCATTATGTTAAATTTAGAACATGTTACTTTAAGTTCATAGAGGCTTTGTTGCACAAACCTATCTGTAAAGGCTTTTTCAGCGATATAATTTTCAAATGAAGAAGCCTACACATAAAATCTACCGCACAACCAATTGGCCCGCATATAACCGAGCACTCGTTCATCGCGGAAATATTGCCATTTGGTTTGATCCTGCTACGCAATGGTATGCTCCATCAAAAGGCAAAATAAGGGCGAAATCAAACCTACTCCGATGCAGCCATCCAATGCTGCTTAATGATTAAATCCTTACTCCGTCTGTCTTTACGTATGGTCACTGGCTTTGTGCAAAGTCTGATTAAACTTTGCGGATGAGCAGCTACCAATATCAGTGATATTCGTACACCACGCTTTGTAGAAGACAAAAGCATATTAATATTGCAATCAATTACCAAAAAAGTAGCGATGGGCTGCATCTACTCATAGACTCTACAGGCATGAAGTTTCTAGGTGAGGGCGAATGGAAACGCAAGAAATATGGACCTGAATATCGTCGCCAATGGCGTAAACTTCATATTGGCATAGATGCTAAAACTCTACAAATACGCGCTATTCAGCTTACAACCAATAATGTCAGTGATTCACAGGTGCTTGGTGATTTACTTAATCAGATTCCACAAGATGAGCAGATTGACTCTGTTTATACCGATGGAGCTTATGACACCAAGCAATGCCGTGAGGTCATTGCAGATCGGCAAGCGCATGCGGTGATTCCACCTAGAAAAAAATGCGAAACCTTGGAAAGATACAAAGAGCAGCTCGCTAGATCGAAATGAATTACTTCGAACAGTTAATCTTGGAAGCAGTGCTTCTCAGGCAGGACACTATGGAAAAAATCAGGCTATCATCGGTGAAGTTTGGTTGAAACTAAGATGCACTGCATTAAATTATTAGGAGATAAACTCAGAGCAAGGCGTTTTGATAGCCAAGTCAATGAGATTCATGCACGTGTAGCAGTCCTCAACAGATTTACGGAATTAGGTCGACCACTTACCCAAATTACGCCTTAAATTTAGCTCAATTAGGGGCGCTTTGCATTTCAAATCTTTGTGCAACAAAGCTGTTTGAATAAAAACTTATCTATGTACCTTCAATTTTAAGCATGGTTTGATCCTATCTTTTCAAATAAATGGCCATGCAATACTCAGTAAAAATAATAGCCCTAATACGGCGCAACTCATTTGCCAAAAACGTAAAGGATCTCGTTCAATGATTGCTGGTGGTTTAGAGTTTAATAATTCTTTGGAAGGATGCATTAGATTATGAATGAGTTCAGACAAGGCCTCAAAACGATGTATCGGTTCCATACTCAGCGCTTGGCCTAAAATTTTATCTAACCATATAGGTAAATCTGGCCGATATTTCCTGATGGAATGATATTGAACTTTTTTCATCTGCTTTAAACTGTTACAGCGAGCTAAATCTGTCCCATAAGGTAATTGTTTGGTGAATAAATAATAGGCCATTACCGCCAAAGAAAATTGGTCTGAATGTACAGATGGCGAATGATCAATAAAATACTCCGGTGCCATAAATGCCAAGGTTCCGAGTGCTCGATTCGCATTTTTAGGATTAATTTCGACCAGGCCTCTTACTGCCGTTGAACCATAATCAATCAGTTTAATTTTCAGGGCATTTTCTGCATTTATAACCATGATGTTTTTTGGTCGTATATCCTGATGTAGCATTTCCAGCCGGTGCATTGCATTTAAAGCCAAGGCTGTTTGTTGCAAAATTGGTAAAATCTCATCCAGATTTAAAGGCTTTTCTTGGCGATGCAGCCATTGAGCCAAGGTTTCACCCTGTAAATATTCATAACATTGGAATAAATATTTTTTCTCAGTGTTATGTGGATAACACTGCATCAGGTTGTCATGTTTCAGACGTTTCGATACCCAATCTTCGAGTTGAAACTGCTCTACGGCATTTTTATCTTGCTGTAAATCTACCCCCAAAGTTTTTATAACCAAGGGCTGCTGCTGAGTATCGTGTGCCAAATACAGGCAACTGCGATGATTTTGGTGCAAAATTTTATCAATCACATAGCCTTCAAACACTTCACCTTTACTGAGCTGTTGTGGAAATACATAATCCTGCTGAATATGAAACTGATTCAGTTCAGGCAGCTGTTCTACATGGATCACCTGGAGACTTAAGTTATCATCACTGCCCTGTTCTAAAGCTTTTTCAACGAATGCTTTGGCAAGTTGATTTAAATCTGCATCTACTAAAATTAAATCTAATAATTGTTGATCTGTGACAAATTCATAGACCCCATCCGTCATCAGTAAAAAAATATCTTTTTCTTTGAGCTCAATATTTCGATAATCAATTTCAATACGATAGTCGGCACCTAAGGCTCGGCTAAGATAATGCTCTCTTGAAGACAACCAGACACGATGATCATGGGTCAGTAATTCAATTTCATGATCGCGAATGCGGTAAATACGACTATCACCAACATGAAAAACATGGGCTTGTTGCTGTTTTAAAATCAGTGCAGATAAGGTACAGACATAACCTCGGTCTTTATCAAAACGTCCTTGACTTTGTTGAGTCTGTGCATAAAGCCATGAATTGGTCGCGCGGATCACCCGTTCTGCTGAAGTCTGTGTACTCCAGGCATCTGAAGTAGAATAATAGTCAGATAAAAAACTGCCAACGGCGGTTTCTGCTGCAAGATGACTGACATTACTGCTACCGATTCCATCCGCTATAACACAGGCAATACCTTTCTGTTTCAGCACATGTCCTTCGGGCAGATATACTCCATGGAAATCCTGGTTCTGTTGTTTAATTCCGGCAGTAGAATATTGCCCAATACTGACTTTTAATGTTTTTTTCATGCTGAAAGCTCAAAAAGGGATCTATATGATCCCTTTATAAAATGGTGAATATTAAAATTCTTTTTTAACACCAGTACGGACATGGGTTGTATAAAGTGCCAGACCTGTTAATGCCAAACCACCCACCAGATTACCTAAAGCAACCGGCAGTTCATTCCATAGGAAGTAGTCAGCAATCGAGAAGTCACCGCCCATCATCATGGCAAATGGGAACAGGAACATGTTAACGACAGAGTGCTCAAAGCCCATGGCAAAGAACAGCATAATTGGCATCCACATGGCAATGAATTTGCCACTCACCGTAGTAGACATCATCGCGCCAATGACACCTAATGACACCATCCAGTTACACAGCATGCCACGGATAAAAATAGTCATCCAGCCGGCGAATCCGTATTCGGCATAACCTAATGTCCGCTCCTCGCCAATATGCGCAATTTTCACGCCGACAGGGTTTGGATCCGCTGCAAAACCCATGGTATAAACCGCTGCCATGAGCACTGCAACGACTAAACAGCCTGTAAAGTTCCCTACAAACACCAAGCCCCAGTTTTTTAGAATACGTCCCCATGTCACCCCTGGGCGTTTATCTAGCCATGCCAGCGGCGTAAGTACAAATACCCCAGTTAACAGGTCATAGCCCAATAAATACAACATACAAAAACCAACTGGAAACAGGAGCGCACCAATTAGTGCTGATCCTGTTTGCACGGCTATGGTAATGGCAAATACTGCTGCCAGTGCCAAAATCGCACCTGCCATAAAGGCACGAATCAATACATCACGGGTTGCCATATGTAATTTGGATTCACCCGCATCTACCACTTTTTTTGCAAACTCTGCAGGAGCAAGATATGCCATGTCATCGTCCTCATTTTTAATATCTGGACCTGTTTTTAAACAAAAAGACGCCTAAGGTCTTTGAAACCTTAGGCGTCGTTGCCTTAAATATCAGAACAGGTAATTTTGTTATGGCGCCATTGCCATGCTTGTTATAAATAAAGCAAAAGCTGTACCATAAATTATTTAAAAATCATTCAATTTTTTACGCTCTATTTAAAGCTAATTTCGTCCTCTAGTTGGCATGAGAACTGCATTAATGAAAATTCACATAAATGTATTTCAAAAATAATCTGGAGATTTTTATGATTACCCATCGTCAACAAGTAACTGACATGATCATTTCAGCGAAAGTTTTAAAGTCAATTAAATGGGCAGATGTCGCCAAAGAAATTGGTCTTTCTAAAGAATGGGTAACGGCTGCCTGCCTGGGACAAATGGCATTTAATAAACAGCAGGCAGAGAAAATTGGTCAGATTTTTGACCTTAGTGATGAGGCAGTAGCATGGCTGCAAATTGTACCTTACAAAGGCTCTTTACCGACCAGTGTGCCTACGGACCCTTTAATTTACCGCTGGTATGAAGTTGTAAATGTATATGGTTCGACTATTAAAGAGCTGATCCATGAAGAATTCGGTGATGGCATTATGAGCGCAATCGACTTCAGCATGGATATTCAGCGTGAGGAAAACCCGAACGGTGACCGGGTAAATGTCGTATTGTCTGGCAAGTTTTTACCTTATAAAACCTATTAATTTATCGTTTTATAAAGCCACCATATTGATGGCTTTTCATTTCTTCGTAAGGAGATCTTTTATATCACCGTCTTTATCCTTATTTAATTTTGACTATACACAGCTTCTGGGTATAAGAGGAACCGACATCAATATAGTGACAGTTATCAATCTGGGTATGTTTTTTCACAATGGTATGCCCTAAATAGGTTTTGAACTGAACCGTACCGGGTTTGTCGGAGACTTTTTTATTTAAGTTAGGCCACCTGACCTAACGGGTTAATCTTATCATAGTACATTGCTTCAAACTCAAAAGGCGATACATAACCCAGTGCACTGTGTACACGCTTTTTATTGAACCAATCTACCCAATTTAATGTCGCAAGTTGTACATCCGCTAAACCTTGCCAATCTGCTTTTAAATATTCAATCACCTCTGTTTTGTATAAGCCATTCACCGTTTCAGCCAAAGCATTATCGTATGAATCACCCGTTGTACCGACTGATGCTCGTAAATTTGCTGCTTCTAAACGATTGGTATAGCGAATCGAAAGATATTGCACACCCCTGTCGGAATGATGAATCACATTCTTAGGCATGCCTCGATCGTGCAATGCTTGCTCCAATGCATCGAGCACCATATCTGTATTCATCCGTGTAGATACTTTCCATCCAACAATTGCTCGTGAGAACACATCAATAACAAATGCGGTATATACCCAGCCTGAATGAGTTTGAATATACGTAAAGTCACCCACCCATAGTTGGTTTGGATGATCAGCATTAAAATTACGTTTCACTAAATCATCTGCCCGTTTTTGGTCATCTCGGCTACGGGTGGTTTGTTTATTCTTACCTCGCCAAACACCTTGTATACCTAGCTTTTTCATTAATCGAGCAACAGTACAGCGTGCAATAATATAGCCTTCACGTTTCAGTTTTTGCCAGACTTTACGTACACCATACCGACCTGAACTTTCCTTCCAAATTCGTTTAATCTCCTCAGCATGATGCAAGTCATGTAAATCTCGCTTTGCTCGATGTTCCCTTGCGAAGCAATGCTTCTCATCGCAGAGATCTAGAGTCCGGTAATAGGTTGAAGCTGCGATCGGTAAAATCCTACAAATCGCATCAACACCATATAAGTCTTTATTGTTATGGATGAAATCCACCATTATTTGTGTGGGCGGTCGAGCTCCGCCTGGGCGAAAAAAGCGGCTGCTTTACGTAGAATTTCATTGGCACGCTTTAATTCTTTAATTTCACGTTCCATTTGCTTCATTTTTTCTTGATCATATATCTGTTGTACTTTAATAGGATTTTGCTGATCTAAATGCTTTTGATGCCAGGCACGAAGTGTTTCAGGAGTACAACCTATCTTGGGAGCAATAGCGGTGATCGCAGCCCAAGTAGAAGGATAATCTTTTTCAGATTCAATCAATAATTGAACCGCTCT
>NZ_JBZAYQ010000003.1:0-110022 GCF_058243025.1 Acinetobacter sp. 797_lipA
ATTGCATGCCCTGCAGCTAATTCTTCCTCACGCATTTCTAATGCGGGGCAATGACGACGTTGAATGGCCACTTTACAATCTGAATAATTGCTGCTGATTTTCCCCTCGCTATTAATGCGACTGAGACATGCAGAATATGCAGGGCGATGACCGCCAAAATTACAAAATTCGCAGTAATATGCGTTGCTTCCAGATGCCGACATTTCTATAGGCAGAGTGTTGATTTTTTGATTCATTGTTTCGATCTCTAAGTGAATACAGTTATTTTAAATGCTGCGCTGTAGGATTGCTGCGGATAGTTTTACCCCCAACTTCCCCACGCTTCACCATAGTGATTGGCGCGATTGATCTGAGGTTTGTTTTCGTCATTGACGATCTGATTCTTGGTCGTGCGGATGTACGCTGATAATTTTGCAGCAATCCACGACTCATGCTCCTTAAATGCCTCTTTCACTTCTTTTTCAAAGTCTTCAAGCATCTTGCTAGAAATATACGCGACGCCTAATCGGGCAATTTTTTGAAGCGACGGAACATTCAGAACATTCAAGCTTCCAAGTGTCTTATTCAACTCGTCACCAACTTCAATTAGCTGATCAAAAACTGCAATTTCATTGGTGCGCGTTTGATGTGAGTCAATTTCACTCTGCTCGTTGGAGACTATGTCCACATTCATGCTACTAATGCTCTTGCCCACGCCGTTTAGCGCAATATCAATGAACATTGCTCGGTTTGGGCCATGCGACCTTCCTTTTTTGACTTCACTCTCCGTCGCTTTATAGGTGACAAGAATTTCAAGCATGGCGTGACCCAAATCAAAACCTTCCGCGTGCTGCCGTCCGGAAACAAACAGACGGGTTTGGCGCATGTATTTTCTACCCATTACCAACTCCCCCATGATTCGCCGTAGTGTTCGTCGCGCGTTGCGTTGCTCACTGCGGATTTAGTTTCAGGTTCAATCGCTTCTCCTTTGCTTAAATTGTTCATAACAGCGTTATGAATGGCAAAAGCATAGTCGTGCGCGGCGGTGATTTGCGCCCGCGTTTCGGTCAATTCGCGTGCGTCACATGAATTGAATTTATCGCTCCCGATAAACTCCTGTAATTCATCATAAAGAACGCTGAGTTGCCCATATGTTAGATGCGATAAACTCTCGTCGACTCCTAGTGCCAACGCGCCAGAAGGACTAAGCGTTCTCTCTAGGTCTTTTAACTCACACAAATCTTCCTCATTGAATGGTCTGAGCCTTTCGCTATTTTTTGTTTTGGCAAAATCAAGCATGCCCTTGATTCTTTCCACGTCGTCTACGTCTTCGTGGTGCTTAGCGATAAGCGCAAGCTTAGAAATCTCGTCATCTTGAATTACGCCAAACGCTAGTGGTTTAGTTTTTACACCAACGTGCTCTGCCACTGCGTTAGACGGCTTAATAAAAATAGAATAATGACGAATTCGGTTGGTTTTGTAGATTTCGCCATATCGATCTTTATCTTCATACTCATAAACGCTGACTGAGCTTTCCACGGTCCAATATGGAGTGTGCTCGTTGAAACTTTCCGAACTCATTACCAACTCCCCCATGCCTCGTACGCTTGTGGTTTTTCCATCTTCATTACGTCACGCTCAATGAGCGCTTGGGCCTCTACACTAAGACCCTTGATATAGCTCTTAAGCTCGAACTCCGTCATGTACAGTACGCGAGTTTCGTTTTGCAGGAGCTTGACGTTTGAATCTCGATAGCCAAGCGCTTCAATTTCCGTCACAAAGTTGACAATTTCACGGCGCTGTTTGGAGATGATTTTTTCCACAAAATCATTGACGTTATCGAAGTTTTGATCATCCTCAATGCCTGCGGTTTCGTTGAAGGTTGGCACAATTGGCGCGCCCTTCAACTGAGTGATCTCTTTTGAGTTTAGACAATAGGAACACCCCTCGCCCAACTTGTGAAAACCAATGATTAACTGAGTGCCCTTTGCAGAGTCCGAGTCATTTGCGGCAAGAACCTTGAACACACCCAACCCTTCTGTGACGACATAACCAACACAACCACTTTCTGTACTCATTACCAAGCTCCCCAGCTTTCGCCATAGTGCGCTTCGCGTTTGCTTTCTAGCGCATTTATTTCCTCAAGTTTTTGTTGCTGCGCTTGTTCTGCGGTCATGCGGCTGTATGTCGATTCACGTTCATTCGTCCCTATTGCCGCAGTGAGAACGGATTTTAATAGTGCTTGCTTAAGATCGGTCATTCCTTCACGGCCAAGGTCAGCCCAATCGTTTACGCTGTTTGACGTTAATTTCGAGTTGGTTGCGTTTTTTTCCGTAATATCGACGAGCCAATTTCCAAGCTCAATATTAATAAACACTTCCGCTTCTGCAAGATCGCGAAAAGAAATAGTGCCAATACCGCTATTTCCGGAGTTGAGACCCACATAGCCACGACGTTTTTTACTTTTAATTAAATCTCGAAATTCGGTAACACCCGACGTCTCTTGCTCATAAGGCGTTATCTGCACTCGACTCTGCTTGCCGATAGAGCCATACATGCGCATGATAAGAGCTGATTTGGTTCCGCCGTTATTTACCGAAATCGCCGCAAGTAAAATCGCGTAATGTTTGGTTCCGCCTTCATGCTCTGCATGTGTATTATAAAAACTTATATCAATGCTCATTTTTAAAACTCGTTGTTCTATATCTATGATTTTATAGATTCTCAATAGGAGAGCTATATTGGGTAAAAACGACCCTACGCTTTTGCCAAGCGATATTTCAGCAGCAACTTGGTCGCGCTTGCGGGTGTGATTTCAACCGCAGATCGATAGGCTTTACGCACTACGCTTGGCTCAACTTCGTTGGGGTCTTTACCTTTTGGCAAGATTGCAACTTTAACTTTAATGCCGTGCATTCTGATTTTTAACGCGGTCTCGACTGCATCTATAATCGCCGCCTTTTCGCCGTCCCACATGATCGTTAGCTTGGACATTCCAGCGTCTTTGAGTTTCAGCAATTCTTCCATCTGCGAGTTCTCAAAGCCCTCAGAGATATGTTTACCGAAAGAGCCAATACAGCCGACGTTGCGCAGCGCAATATCCGTTTTAAAAGCTTGATAGATTGCCATGACGTCGAATGCACCTTCGCCCACAACCACATCAACGTAGCCATACGCGTTGTGCCCGTTGTACAAATAAGTACCTGTGGACGCGAAGCCAGGAGGGAACAAGTATTTCTTTTCCGCTGTGCCAGTAATGTCACGCCCTTGAAAGCTCACAAGGCGACCGTCTAGGTCTTTGACGGGAATCAAAATTCGCTTTGTGTAGTTTTGATACTGTTTTTCGCCAGTTGGGCCAATGAACTCAAACCAACCCTTAGCGCAGAAACGCAAACCAAACTCACGCACCGTATCCAAATCAATGCCGCGTTCAGCAAGGTATTTCAGATTTTTACCTTCATGTGGCAGTTCAATCGACTTTGGTATTTTCAGCTTGCCTACGCTTTGAGTTTTGGCGACCTTTTTTACCTTTGGTCGCCAACCTTGTTCCATTGCGACATTTTCAATGTGCTCAAAAACCTCACGATTGCTAACCGTCGAGCCAAGATCAGCCTTTACAAATGACCATTTAGTGAATTTCGCTTCGCAATCGCCGTGAAAGCAGTTGCCTAAACCCGTGTCTTGGTTCAGGTAAACCTTCCAATTGTCGTTACCGCACGCGGGACAGCGTTTGACGTTCAACTGTGTGCCCGACTTACCGTGAACGACTTTATATTCGTAGCCTTCACGGTTAAGCCAATACTCCATGTCGATGCGGTCTAGGGTTTCTGATAGGTCACTCACAACGATTCCAACTTATTTTTGCATGGACAGTTTTTAAGCCAGTACATGAAAATCCAACGACCGCCAGCGTATAGATAGACGCGCCCGCGCTCGATACGATATTTCGCCTGTGTATCAACATGCCGATGTGTTGCCAAACTAAGATCAAACAACCCCACTTTAATTGTCATAACATTGCGCCTCAGATGAAGCGCAAATTATTAAGTTTGCAATTGTCCATATTGCCATCGATATACTCGTAGCTATAAGACAAGCCCTTTGCTTTTCGCTCAGGGTGGAATGTCTCTACAACCACTTGCGCGACAGCGACAGGCATCTTTAAGCCATCGCGACAGAGTGTAACCGTCAGTTCGCCATCTTTGCGCACAGGGGTTAATTCACGTCCACGAACGAAGCGATAGTTTTTGGCGTTGTATTTTTTGATGTTTTCAGGCGTCAACATGCTTGGCTCGCCATCTGAGCGTGTACCGCCAAAGCGATGTACATAGCGCTCAAGTGAACGAATGACGCCCAAGTTTGAAACTTGATAGAAGCCTTCAAAGTACGGGACGTCTCGCCATTCGGTTTGCTCACACGCCTCTAACGCAAACGGTGGAGACATTTCGACAGTTGCGGCCTCAACCATTTGGCTTTGATCGGCATCGGGTCGGGTGAAGGTGTCAAGGTAGCTGTAATCGCCCGTGATCGGTGCAAGGTGGTTGCAGCCGCGCATTGTCTTGCCTTCTTCGTTAAGTTTGTTTAGATGCGCGCGTCCAGCGTCATTCAGGCGTTCAGCGCGCCCCTCTGATATCCAATCAATGTTTGAAATGCGGCAGTCGCTAGTATCGTCATTTTTATATACGACGACGCTTGTTGAGCGCTGCAATACATCGGGGAAACGCTTGGCCCAAGATGGCTCGCCTTTGAACTTCAACAACACCAATTTCGCAGTGGATAAAGTGATCTTATAACGCTTGCCTTTATATGTTGCGACAATGACGTGTGAGATCGAGTGGTGTTCAGCGCGCTTAATTACAGGTGGCGTAATCAAATAAGCACCGCGACCACTGCGTTCAGGCATGTATTTCACTCGCCCTTCGCTTGAAATGCTAACTTTTCGATCTAATACATTTAAAGAGCGCCAAGACTCTTTTTCTGACAAATCTTGCGTGCTGTAATTGTCGATAGGCGGTTGAACGAAACGCTCAACCTCTTTACTTTTGTCAGAATCCACATAAGCGAGAAAATTGCGGGCCAAAGAAGCCATACCGCGCATGATCATATTCATAAATAATCACCAATTGATTGAATACATAGTTGTATTGAAAACTGTTAAAGCATAGCTGAACTATTTTAGGATTAAAATAGTCAGCGCTGACTTATTTATATTGGGCGCAAAATTACCCTTCTTTCTTTTCTTCTTTCTTGTTGTCCTTCTTGTCGCTTTTCAGCGCCGCAAAGCAGCCAGCAACAGTAAGCACACCCAATGAAAGCGCAATGCCAGCGGTCAAACTCAGCATGAAAACATCCACCAAAGTTTCAAATGAAACACGTGGAAGCAAGACTTCGTAACTTGATTTAATTTCCGTGATTTGCATGTGATTTACTCCACTCTGATAATTTCTTCTAGGAATCGCATCATGGCGACGTTTTGTTTAATTACGACCGTAAAGCCTGTTTCTTGGTTACGTGACGCCGCAAAGTACAGTCGAGCCTCGCCTCGCGCTGCTTCTTCTTCCGTTTTGTTGATTGAGATCACCAAGTCAGCAATACGAATTTTGTTAAAGTCCTCTGCAACGTGGTCCATCTTCGCAACGGTAGACTTATGCCCTTCACGGTTCGTCTGCGTCGCTGTAATCAACGCCACATTGAAATCGTGTGCGATTGCACGTAAATCGGTGTAAACGCTCTTAGAGTTCGCGATATCGTCATTCATGCGGTGATCGGGACGCATCAGGTCGGCATAATCGACCACAATCATGTCGAACTTAATTGGCGGTCGCATCGTGCCGTCGGCATTTCGTCCAGGGTTTTGGTAGCGCTCGACCAATTTACGCAATTGATTTGGGCTGAATGTACCCGAGCCGTATTCGTGAATGATGAATTTGCCCGCCGATGCTTTTGCAATGTCCACTGCATCAGCAACGTGAATCGCCTTATCACCCAGATCACGCATATTGGTCTTGGAGATCGCTGCGTCCATACGGTCTGAGATAATGTCCGCAGATACTTCAAGCGTGACATAAAGCACGTTAAATTTGGCGAGCGTTGCTGCGCGTCCAAAGTTAATTAAGGCTTGTGTGTTGTGACTGACAAGACCGTTGGCAAAGAAGCTGTGCGTGTCAGGCACGGTGACATCCACCGTAACCGCTGTGGCGTGTTGCAAAGTCTTGACTTCTTCGTAATAGTAACGACCGCTCACCAACGCTCTCAATTGCTCTACAGCGCTGCCGCATAGCTTAAACCTGTCTGCATACGTCAAAATCTTTTGAGCAAGCGCTACAGTCAAATGACGCACTTCTCCATCGACTCCACCGCGAATCTTGCGCAACTGTCGATAGAACACAGGGTCAAAGGTTGATTTCAGCGGATAGCCTGAGTTTTGAAACTCTTTCATCACGCGCCCAATTAACTCACGCTGATGCGGTAGCCATTCTCTTGCCGTTGTGTCTTCGCAATCGTAGGAATCAAGAACATCATTCTTTCTTGATTCGTACAAACCAATCAGCTTTAAGGCTTCGATGTTACGACGACCTGACACCTGTAGGCGGTAATAGTCACGCATGATTTTTAAACCATTTGTGGCGCAGCTTGTCTTTTCTGAATAGGCAGCAATGACACCTTCGTTTAGGAGTAGCATGTGAATCTGCTTAATTAGCTTTTTCGATGCCATACATAAATCAAAGATCACTTTGTTGCCAATCTTTCTGACATTGCCCTCTAAACCAATAAGTGCGCTGACAAAGGCGAGTACCGAAGACTTAGGTGCGCTTAGAACCGCATGTGGCACAACCTTATGTTTGGAGACTGCGTAAACAACCCCTAACTTTTCAAGGTAGGCTTTTAAGCTCAAGCTCTGCACAATGGCGCGATCTGTCTTGTTGGGTTGTGAGTGAACTTTTGCGCTTAAACCAAACAATGATGCCGTTAGCGTGATGAAGCGCTGTAGAATCACAGGGTCTTTTTGCGTAAATTCCACCTGACCTTTTTGACCCAAGTACCCTTCTGCAATTGCCATCGCTAACCATTCGGCAAGCTCAGGGGTCATTGTCGTTGGGTAACTTGTACCTTCTGCCGCATAGCTCAAATCAACTTTGTTGGCATAAACTTGTTCGCCTTGCTGACCGACGATGAAATCACCAATCTGCAACTCGTCAAGCTGACGCCATTCATGTTGACCTGTTTCGCTCATAACAAGCATTGGGTGATGGTGCGTACCTTCAATCGAAAAACCGCGTCGGGTCTTGACCTGAATCGTTGGCGTAAGACCGCTGTTGTAAACGTGACTTGTTGCTTCCATACCGTTCATTCCCAAGATAGGCATGACGTGATCTTTGAACTGATCAACACCTAAATCCAGAGGAACAATGTCACCAATTTCGATCAGACCGTCGTTGGTAAAGATCATGGTATCGCGTGTAACGCATTTACCACTCTTTGGGCCACCCATGAGCAACAGCATTTCCTTGCGACCCCAACCGTGATGGTAGAGCAAGTTATCTAACTCACGACAGCCAGAAGTAATGCCCGTCTTCGGTGTTTTGCCTAGTTTTTTGTCAATACGAATGGCTTGGCGATTTCGCGCAGCCTCGTAGTAATCATAGCCGCAGCCGTCTTCGTTTACACCAACCGCAAGTGCCGTCTTAACAAGTCCTTCGATCTTCTCGTATTCGCCTCGCTCTAAGTGAGGAACTGAGTTCAAGATCGCGTGTGACATTGCTTGTTTACGCGCAAAATCAACAATCTTTTCCTCAACGAATAATCGGTCGTGAACAGCCGTTGAATACAGCACTTTGCGCGAATCAACAACCGCCTTTAACGCAGTGCCTTTGAGAATCTTGGCGTGCGCTTGGTCTTTGATGACTTGTGCAATCGATACAGGGTCAGGTGCGCAGTTGTATTTGGCAAAATGAGCCAGTGACATTGAGACTAGACGTGCCTCCCCTTCGTTTTCAAAAAACTCAGGGTTAAGAATGTGCGACGTCTTGCGAAGAAAGTCATCATCACGCAGAGCCAAAGCCGCAATCTTGGACTGAAACTCTGCATCGTATTCAAATTTTTCCTCGACAAATCCCTCAAGACCATCTTCGGTCTCCTCGGTCAATACCGCTTCCTCTGACATAAGAAAATCCTTATAAAAAAATAAATCTACAAATTAAGACGGAATAAATGAACCGCCGCCGAAACCTTTAAAAATTGAACCGTCAGTGCTTACAGTTCCTTTTTTCGATAGTTCGTCCGCGAGTGCTTCAATTCCCTTCACAGGTGAAAGTTCCACAATTTGCGATTTAAACAGAACGCGTGTTCGGTAGCCTTCACCGTCAGTGTTCTGACATTTCAAGGAGATCGTTTGTTCGTCTACAGCTTTAATTTGACCGCGTGCAACTTGTCCTAAAGACGTGATGACAATCACTTCTTGCTCGGACTCACTGAGCTTTTTCAGAAAGACCATGTGACCGTATTCGGGCAATTGGCGATTCGGTTTGCGCTCTGCCTGCGGAACGTAGTTGGTTCGTGGGGTAAATTTTAATGACTTGGGTTCGTTGCGGCTCGGTACGGTATTGCCGTAACGCGCTTGCTCCTCCGCCGTGTTATTCCAGTTGTTACTCATAAGAAAATCCTCTTATCTATTTGGATTAAGTCAACGCTGACTTAATAATCATGTTTTGATTATAGTCAATATTCACTTAATTTGTAACGTCACAAAATCATCCAATTGCATGATTCATGGCGTCTTGTACGACATAAGTGTCGAAACAATTGAGTGCCGTCTCTATTCTCAAAGCGTCGTATAAATACAAACAAGCACTTAGAGAAAAATGCGGCACACGTCTGCGCTTGATTTGCTGAACAATAAATTCCTCATAATCAATTTGCATCTGTGAATTGATATAGTTTGCGACTGTGAAGTAAGGACTGCAAGCAATTTGCAGCGTCGCGTCGCAATGCGCCTGCCATGCGACATAAGCGTCCGTGAGCATTTCTTCGGATTTAAGCTGAGTCGGCCGCGGTGGCAATGGTCGTCCGTTTGCTATGATTTTACGGCAGCGATTGAACGCAAAATTGAGAAAGAACTCATAGCGCATGCCTAGAGCATCAATTGCCTGTCTAAGCCTCCAAAAAGACAATACTTCGCGACTCTCCAAAAAATCATGTTGCTTGATGGGTTTTACGAATGGGGCCGCTTCATGATTAATCGCCTTGCGGTAAAAATCTCGGTACGCTTCTTTATACTTGCGCAAAAAATAGTACGTGGCTTCCATTGGGTGCATCAGGCGGTAGTCAAACCATTTGGTCGTCATCAAGTCCGCTTCAATCTTGCGTTCTTTAGCAGGAATGCGCTTCATCATGAGTATTTCATAATGTTTTGGCTCAAGACCGCTTCCGAAGAAGTGACCTGACCATTCCGCGTTGTTTTGATGATTTGGCTTCACTTGGGTAATCCGCAATCGACTGAATATATTTATTACTAGATTATAGATAATAATTTATTAAATATTCGGTCACAGAACATTTACCCAATGGCGGTTATATTAAAACCCAAGTTGCGGTAGTCCATCGTCATCAAGCGGCCGATCCGACTCATTCTCGGTAGCGCCGTCATCACCCATTTCAAGCATTTTATTTCTAAGCGCTTCGTCCTCAAGAAGCTTCTTCGCCTCTTTGCTGCGCACAATGGCCTCAGATGCCTTATTAAACGTAAAATGCCCGCCGTGCACACGTTTGCCAACTTTAGTTGTTTCGTACGCCATGTTCAGGTCAGGAATGGTCTTATTAAGCATTGCAACCGCTCTCCCTATCACATCGCGGTTAAACAGCTTCGTTTCTGTGTACTTGTCCTCCGGCACGCTCATAGAGCCATCTGAAAGAGGGAACGAAAGCCCAATGCCGAGTCTCTGCTTCAAATCTTCAATTTCAAAGAATTGAGTTTTGCCGATGGTGCGCCATTGCATTGCATATTCAAGAATGCGAATTGCATAGAAAGAAGGCAGTTTGGACAGTAGCATTAGATCATACAGAGTGTACCGTGCATCTTCCTCCATTAAGGCTTCTGCAACTCGCTGTGAGAACATGATTTCGACAAAGCCTGTCTTTTCGATGTATGAAACTTCCGATACCCAATTGGCAAATGTGACCTTGATTTTGTTCTTTAAAATCTCATCAGGACGACGGATTATCAGCATTTTTGATTTAAGCGATAGAGTTGATTCAATCAGCGCTAAATGATAATTACTGTTGTTTTCCTTGAGACCGTATGATTTGACAAAATCGCTCACATGGAAACGTATTCGATCTGTGAGTGGGTTTAAGTTCTTGATTCTAGCCTGATAAATTCCCATAAGCACAACGCGGTACTCATTTAAAGCCAATGCAAAATGAGCCTCATTGATTGCGTTATTTTTTTTAATTACGTTCGCCATTTGTTCCCTAATATCAAGTCAGCGCTAACTTAGGCTATTTATGCTCACCCATCACACGCCCTTATTTATGACTCAGGGAATGTAGCGCGATTTGTCATTTGGTTCAAATGGCTTATCCACAAAAGCTGTTGATAAAAACCAATATATCTGTGGATAAGCCTGTGGATTGCAAATATATCTGCTCACCCGTTCACGCTATATCTGCTCACCCGTCCACGCTATTTAAGCTCACCTGACACGCTATATCTGCTCACCTGACACGCTATATCTGCTCACCTATCATGGCTCAAAGCCTTATGTGACGCATTACGGATGCATCGGAAAAGGTTTTAAACGGTCGCTGCACGGGTGCAATCGCTGCGCAACTGCCGTTTCGCTTTTTCAAATTCGAATTTATAAATTTAAATTTATAAAAGAGCGTTTCACTTCTTAATTCACAAATTTTTAAATTTAAATTTTTCATTTTTTATTAAATACACAACAATAGCTTGATCATGCCCTATTTACGCACAGAATCGCGCACATAGACGCCAAAAGTGAAAAACAGTAAAACATACGTTTTCAGAGAAAGGCAACGAAATAGCGCAAATGAGCGCAAATTAAAAAGCCCCAAACTGAGTTCAGGGCTTTGATTTAAATTCAAAATGGAGTTGATTCGTCTTTTTTGATCACAAACGTGGCATTTAGGTATTCATGCCAGAGTTCGGAGCAATCATCCAACACTTTTCGAATCTTTGATTTGATCAAATTCAATTGTTGTTGTTTAGACAAGGCGCAAAAATCTCGAACTGCGTCTTTGAGGTCTAAGTAGCCCTCGTATAAGCCTGCACCTAAACGAATGACAGTAATGATGCCTTTGGTCGCAACGTAAATCTCAATCTTTTTGTCCATTTTAAACTCCAGTTAATTGAGTTTTTTGACGTACTCAATGATCTCATTGGCAATTGCTTTGCAGATCAGCCATTTTTTCGCATTCCAAACCGCCAGTTCGGCTTCATTGGTGATGAAGAAAAGTTCCAGAATGATACCGCCACCGCGTACATAGCCAAGTCGGCTGTGTTGGCCAGAGCCTTCACTTTTCCAACCGCCGTCTGAACCACGTGTTTTGATACCCATAACTGTTGCAATTGCGCCACACATTTTTTGACAAATGGCCTTGTGTTTGACAGCGGCTAACGCCTCTGTTCCACCCGCTTTTTTATCAGAAAATGCGTTGCAGTGAACCTCAACAGCCAACACTGAGCCGTCAATCAGTTGAATTGCACGCGCCAAAGGTAAATTGCCAAAGCCTTCGCCATCTGTACGCGTTTGAATGCCTGCAGTTTTGAGGTAATGAACAATCATATTTCGAGCATCTGCGGCAATGTCGGCTTCGCGAAATAGACCGTTGGTTGCGCCTGGGTCCGAATCGCTATGCCCTGCCGTAATGGTGACAATTTTTATAGCCATTATTTACCATCCTTGAAGTCGTCACGTGCTTTACGCAATTCGCGGACAACTTCGATAATGTTTTTGCCTTCTGTTTCGCCGATGTACGTGGTAACCCAGCGCACAATCGCCCAACCCGGTAATCCACAGAGAAAGAAACAACCGCCAATGGCCATCATTCCGTAAACGTCAGTTACCCATTCGTGAAGCCCCCACTTGATGATGATGAAGGAGCCGCCTGCAAGACTTGAAACAACGGTACAAATCAAACCCACAGCCCACTCTTGCGGTGAACGTGGCATGCGGGTCATAAACACCACTGCTGATACCATTGCGACGCACAAAATGACGGTAATCGTCATGCCAAATGCCTTTAAAAAGGCCGCCAAACCATAACCACCGATTGTTGATACTGGCTCGGTCATTTCTCTGATCTCACTTGTTGGAAGTTTGGGGAATTATCCACCAATTCCCCTTATTAAATCAATCAGCGCTGACTTAATAATTAAAACAAAACCGCATCAACCTCTGCCGGTGTTTGCGCTTCGTTAATTGCAATACGCGCCGCACGACCTCGCGCATGGGCCGATTGAACATGCTGCGCCATCGCTACGCCTAGATCGGCAATGTCTTGAGCGGACAGCTCAATCACTTCGTCATTTGATAACGTCCACGTCGTCGGCATGCCAAACACAACCGCCGCAAGGATTCGACCTTGCGAAACTTGATCTGAGTCAAACGGTTTATCATCCCAAGTGAAGCCGCCAAACTCTAATTGATTACGCTGTAACTTAACCTGATTCCACTTTTCGGTGCGCGCCACAACGACATTGCGGGTATCAACCCACTCTTTTAGATCGTAGTTAAACTCCATGAAATATTTAGGAGCTGCGCCAATAGCCACCCAACTTGTGCCGTTCCAATAGTCAGTTGTACGCGGTGGGGGGATTATGGTTAGCGTGTGGTCTCCCGGCACGTTGGCTAGAATTTCTTGCGCCGTGCCTGTTAATTGGGTGACGAAGCGGCCATTTGGCGCGATAAGATATTGCATCATTTTAAATTACCTTTGTTGATTAAAAAATAAGTCAATATTGACTGATTAACTCATTGTATATGAACTTGGATATTTTGCATTGATTATCTCCACATCAACCAACATTACACTAAGGTAATAACCATAGCCGACAACAATGGGCGAGAAAATTCCTGCGTTTTACTTATATTGATATTGGCTGACGTGATCGTCCCTGTGCTTGAATTGTATTGATAACCACACTGCGCATTATTAACCATACCCTTCGGGTGCATATGCGCCGTAAAGGTGATTGGTTGGATGATCTGAAACGCACATGGCCACATTGGACAGTGCGGCATTGTGCCACCTAAATTTTGGCAATAAAAAAGCACCCGAAGGTGCTATAACTGGACTAATTCAACCTGTTCTTTTGTTTCAGCATCAAAGATGAGTTGTCTAGCAATGCGCCCCCTTTCGTGAACGCTTGCAATGTGGACTTGCAGCGCTACATAGAGTTGCCGCAACTGTGATGCGCTTAACTCGACTGTTGTATTGTCGGCTAAAGTCCAAGTCCGATCTACACCAGCAGCGGCTGCGCCCATGATACGCCCTTGTGAAACTTGGTCTGAGTCATAGATATTCCCCTCAAATTCGAAGCCACCGAACTCAAGCTGATCACGCTGCGATTTAATCTCAGTCCACTTCTGAGCTTTGATGTCATCAATGGAGCGCGGATCAACCCATTGCTTGATCCCATAATCAAATATGAAATGTGGCGATGGTGGTTCGCCGATACTTATGAATTGCTGTAGATTAAAGTCCCAATAATCAGTTGGTAAGCTTGGCTCTATATCATCGATGTAGATGGTGTTTGTTGGGGTATTTAACCCAACCATTTCATCAGAGCCGCTCACCCTGCAAATGATTGAGCCATCTGAGTTAAGTAAACTCCTGATCATTTTTTCACCTCACTTAAAGATATAGAGATATTTTGCGATTTAATCTCTATAGTGCTTGTAGTAATATCTTTGAATGGCGGTACAGTTTGACCGAGTGTACTAAGTATATACTGTAATTTATACACATGAACTCCCGCTGCTGGGTTGTCTACGATCGGAGGTAAAGCTTGCAGCAATCGAAAAACCTCATCGCCGTAACCGTTTGGTACAGAATTTATAGAAAAACGCTTAATTTCGACATCACCGCGCAGTATTCGCAGGTATAACGTTCTTGTGGTTGCTATTGTATTATCAAATGAAATATTCACACCAAACGTCACATTAACCTTACCTCCACTGGTCTCAATGGCTAAAGATGGCACGCCTTGAGCTGCAACACCGACAGTCACAGCCTCATCCTTAATCTTTAAAGTATCAACCTGTAAGTCTCCAATTTTTGCCGTAGTGATAGCACCATCTGCAATGACTGCCGAAGTCACTGCTAAATTGTCAATCTTAGCAGTCGTGATAGCACCATCCTCAATATTTGCAGCACCAACTTGAATTGTTCCTAAGTTGGCACTAATCGCACTCAAACTCCCGATACTCGCTGTATCAATATGCGCCAACTTGATCGTCGCATTGGCGATCTTCGCTGAGTTTATATATGTGCCGGCACTTGGGTAAGTTACACCCTCGATGATCTGATTGGCAGAAGTCACAATGATGAATGGCTTAATCCCTGTTCCAGATTTGCCCACTTCAAAGAAGTCAGCATCCACCTTGAACGCAGAGGTCGTTACGCCATTCACACCTGTTGAAATCAAACCAAATCCAGCCGAGTAGCCGTTGTTGTTGATTTTCACCGTATGACTTGCATTGATACCGTTCACTGAGGTTGTGAGCGTGCTGATGCTTGTCGTTTGATTGCCAACTGTTGTTGATAGATTGGTGATCGACGTCGCCTGCGAGGTGATCTTGCCCTCTGCGGTGGTTACCCGAGTGGTGAGGTCCGTAAGCGCTTGCGCCCCTGCGTATAACGTCATATCAGGGCTATCGCGGTACGATTCTGTCCACGCGGTCGCCATGTTGCCCAGTTGAACCACCACGTCTTTTACGACAGGGTTGGTCGCTGTGCCTCCAAAGCCCAGATTGACCGTTGCTGTTCCAGCAGGGAAACTTGATGCAGGCAAGGTCAAGGTGTAACGCGTGCCCGTGATCGTTGCTACCGCTGTGGTTTGTGCTTTGGTTTGTGCTCCAGAAGCATTTAGGCAGCGATAGTAGATATTGGCATCTGTGATGTTGCTCACCACAGTAAAGGCAATGGTTAAATCTTGTCCCTCTGTGTATGGAATGGCGTTACCAATACGGTCGGTCGCAGCCATGCCCGCACCTGTGATTTGAGTTCCAGCTACAGTGAAGTAAGTGCCAGTCGTTGTGTAGAGCGTGCCTGCGTTATAGCGGCGCAACTCTTTCAAGGCGAATAGGTTAGAACCACCCACCTTGATCGCGTTCACTTTGGTTTCAAGCGCTGTTGCTTTGTTCGCAATTGCGTCCAGACCCGTTGTTGAATGATTTACCTTGTTGCTTAACGTGTCCAAAGCAGTGCTTGATGCTTTCGTTGCTAAACCATTCGTGGCGCTGTTTACTGAGTTCTCAAGGTTTGTAATGCGCGTACTTTGAGAGGTGATATTCCCCTCCGCTGTGCTTACACGTGTGGTGAGTGCAGTAAGTGCTGCGCCGTCTGCTTTGGTAGCTACGTTGTTGTTTGTTGTAGTAAGTCCAGCTTGTAGATTGGTAATAGAACTAGCATTCGTGGTAACTCTGCCATCAATGGCGGTAACTTTGGAATCTAGTGTTGACAATGCACTTGCTGTCGCAAACTTAGATTCATCTATAGGTTGCGCGCCTGCAAAACCTTCAGGTATTCCACTGATAAGGCTTATAGGGTACTTAATCCAGTCATTTGTTATGTTGGAGTTAAATGAGTGTTGAATACCTGTGCCTGTGCCCGTTCCTACCATTGAGGTGAAGATAGGTAGATTATTACCACCCCATGTTGAATAGTAAGTAGCTGACCCACCATTAGCTATTACAAAGTTCTTAAGTTCAACATTCCCTTGTAGAGCTGCGGCAGTACCTATGTTATCCGCTCCAACTAAAGTAAAGTAAGTATTTACGGGTAAAGCTAAAAGTGCAGTAGCTAAAGAAGCAATATTAGCTGTTGAGCCGTAGGTATCAAACCTTTGAACGCTTGAGTAACTACCATCATTAGCCCAAACCACCAAGTTAAATCCACGTGAAAACACAGCTAATCTTGTTAGCGTTGCGTTGTACAGACCCCAAGGTAAACCACCTTCACGAAAGCCTCCATTACGGCTTGTAGAAATGACATATGTACTCGTATTGCCAACACCAGCTTCCAACTTTGTTACTTTAGAAGATTGGCTAGATAGCTCACCTTCCGCATTAGACACTCTTGTTGTTAAGGCAGACAAAGCACTACCATCTGCTTTGGTTGCAAGACCATTCTCGACTACTGTAACTTTGCCTTGAAGCGTTGTAATGTTCGACGAGTTGGTCGTAACGCGTCCGTCAATGGCTGTAACCTTACTGTCAAGCGTCGTAAGCGCCGCAGATGATGCTTTTGACGCTAAGCCAGTGGTTGCATGATTGACCGAGTTCTCAAGGTTGGTTACGCGTGTGCCTTGAGAGGTAATGTTGCCTTCGGCAGAGCTAACGCGTGTGGTTAGTGAAGTTAGTGCCGCAGCGTCGGCTTTGGTATTTGCAGTAGCCTGAGCTGCTGCCGCTGCTGTTGCTGCGTCTGTAGCTACTTTATCAGTCACCGCAACCCATGCGCTGCCTGTCCAGCGCTTAGGTGTGTTGGCGTTGCTCGTTGTGTCAATCCATAAGTTTTGCGCGAGCCGATCTTCGACCGCGGGAGCCGTAGACTGCACAAGAACTTTGCCTTTACCGCCAGCAAGAGTAGCCGCGTTGGTGGCCGCTTGCTGTGCCGTAGCAACATTGGTGTTTGTGGTAGCTAAACTTGAGTTTAGGTTAGTGATCGATGTGGATTGAGTATCTAACGCAGTCTCGGTATTGGACACTCGTGTAGTTAATGCGGTCAATGCACTGCCGTCAGCCTTCGTCGCGATATTATTATTCGCCGTTGCTAAGCCTGACTGTAGGTTTGTGATGCTTGTTGCATTAGCTGTAACGCGCCCATCAATACCTGTAACCTTGCTATCAAGCGTATTTAGCGCAGAAGTAGAGGCCTTAGTAGCCAGCCCTGTAGTAGCGTGGTTTACGGTGTTCTGTAACGTAGTAATAGCTGAGCCTTGCGAAGTGTTCACACCTTCTGCATTGGATACACGTGTGGTTAATGCTGATAACGCTGACCCTTCCGCTTTAGTCGCTAACCCATTTTCCACAGTGGTTACTTTGCCTTGCAGCGTAGTGATATTTGATGCGTTAGTGGTAACTTTGCCGTCTATGGTAGTGACCTTGTTATCCAGTGCGGTCAGTGCAGAGGAGTCCGCTTTAGTCGCTGCGAGGCTACTAGCCGCGTTAGCCGCAGCTAATGCGTCTGTAGCAACTTTATCAGTCACCACTACCCACGCTGTACCATTCCATCGTTTAGGCGTGTTAGCGTTCCCAGTGGTGTCTATCCACAGATTTTGAGATAACTGATCAGCGGCGACTGGTGCGGTAGTACCGAAAATAACTTTACCTTTCTGCCCTGCCGCAGTCATGGCGTTTGTAGCTGCCGTTTGTGCCGCAGTTACATTGGTGTTGGTCGTGGTAAGCGAGTTATTTAATGAAGTTATAGACGAGCTGTTAGACGTTACACGTCCATCTATCGCTGTGACTTTATTATCTAGCGTGGTAAGTGCCGCAGAAGACGCTTTCGTACTCAGTCCCGTTGTCGCATGATTCACGGTGTTCTGTAAGGCAGTGATGGCATTACCTTGCGAAGTAGATTTACCTTCTTCGGTGGCGACTCGCGTTGTAAGGGAGTTGAGCGCAGAAGCGTCAGCTTTGGTGCTGACCGCGCCCTCTACGGTGGAAACGCGTCCAGTAAGTGACGTTATCCGATTGGCCTCTGTGGTTACACGTCCATCTACCCTACTAACCTCAGCGTTAGTATTTTCGATTGCAGTGGCGTTAGCATCAATCTTGTTATTGACAGTAGCTTGAGAAGGCGACCATGCCGTAGCCACGTTACCATACTCAAGTTGAGCACGTACAAACTGCATACCTGTGGTCTGCGTTGTATCCTCAAGGATAATAACGATACCATCACTGTTAAGCAGCGTAGAGCCTGCAGAGAGCTTTAATGTACCTACGCATTTGAAGTAAGCACCTTCTTTCGTAATTTTGGTGTTAGCCCTATTTAATCGCGCCGACCAACCGTCACCAACGGCAGCCTTACCTACAGTCACGCTCGTAAATGGTTTAGATGTTCCAAACCCTTCTGAATGCTCCAAGTACCAAATTGTAAGCGTAACTTGAGTATCTTGCGTTATTGGAGTGTTTACACACTCAGGGTCGGCAGATACTTTGTACTGACTAAAGGAAGTTGCGTGGGATCGCAAAAGCACAGGCGACCCTGACTTATCGCTGTCGCTTAGCATGTTCACGCCACCAACATTTAAGGACGCTTTAAACTCTTCAACTTTTCCAGCCGCAATTTCAGTTGCCTTATCGTCAGCCTGCGTTTTGGTGTACATATCACTTAGAGCCGAGGCATTTGCCTTAGTCGCCAAAGTACCGTTAATTGTGGTTATATCGGACGCAAGTTGCGTTAATTGGTTAGTATGCCCAGTAACCACACCATTAATGCGGGTAACTTCGCTATTGGTCGCAGTTAAGGCAGAACTTGACGCTTTAGTCGCTAATCCAGTAGTTGCGTGATTAATCGTATTCTGTAGCGTAGTAATCGCCGTGCCTTGTGATGTGTTCACACCCTCTGCATTCGTCACACGAGTAGTAAGCGCAGTAAGTGCTGACGCTTCTGCCTTAGTAGCTACAGCTCCTTCAACCGTAGAGACGCGTCCTGTAAGTGCGGTTACGTTTGAATTGGTAGTATCAATACGCCCGTTAGCCGCCGTTACTTTATTGTCCACAGCAGTAAGGGCCGCGCTTGATGCTTTAGACGCGAGTCCCGTAGTTGAATGATTAACTGTATTTTCTAGGGAGGTGATTGCGCTGCCCTGCGAAGTATTGACCCCTTCGGCGTTACTCACTCGCGTAGTTAGTGCAGTTACCGCCGAGCCATCTGCCTTCGTGGCTATATTATTATTCGCGGTAGTCAACTCGCTTTGCAGATTGGTAATGCTTGTGCCTTGCGCTGCAACAACGCCGTTAATCCGTGTTACTTCGGCGTTGGTTGTGTTAATGGCTGTAGCGTTGGCGTCAGCAACATTCTGCGCTTTTGCGCCTGCAGTTACGTTTACGCATGACCAATCTGTTGCATACCACACCGTTCCCCACGGTGAATTTTGATCAATCTGCAAGAATGGTACAAAGAACTGGTGCGTTGCGTGTGCGGGCACAGTCCAACGTACAGTAAGGCGTTTCCATGTAGTACCTTCGGTAGCAGTTACACCACCAATACGTGCAGCCACTAGGTTAGAGTTTGTAGTGGCAGAATTACGGCGATAAGTATACAAGTTGAACTGCGCAGTGCCTGTTGCACACGCAACCAATACACTGATCTCGTAAACATCGCCTGCTTTACAAGGAATGTTGGTAGTCTTACTTGTATCCAAAAAGTGATCACGATTAGCTAATCGGGTAACATAAGGGAACGGGCAGCCTTCAGGCACGCCTTCTGAATCTGATGGAATACTTGTAAAACCATACGAAGGAAGGTTAGGATCAAAAGTACCATTAGGCACTAAGTTTTCACCTTGGCTAGGTAGAGTCCGTAACTTAGCATCAAATGCAGTTACTTGACCTGCCAAGGCAGAGTCAGACTGTGTTTTAGTATAGTAATTGTTTAATGCTGTAGCATCCGCTTTGGTTGCGACTGTTCCTTCAACTGTAGTCACTCGACCACTTAAAGAAGTAATGTCGTTGGTATTGGCCGTTGTTTTGCCGTCAACCGTGGTGACTTTGCCATCAAGCGTGTTCAAAGCAGTGGTTGATGCTTTGGTTGCGAGACCTGTTGTGGCATGGTTCACTGAGTTTTCAAGGTTTGTAACACGCGTGCCTTGAGAGGTGATTGTGCCCTCTGCTGTGCTTACACGTGTGGTTAGCGTGTTGACCGCCGACGCATCAGCTTTGGTTGCAACCGCCGTGTTGGCTGCATTCGCTGCTGCAAGTGCATCTGTTGCCACTTTGTCTGTAACCGCCACCCAAGCTGTACCATTCCAGCGTTTAGGCGTGTTTGTGTTACCCGTGGTATCAATCCAAAGGTTTTGACTTAGACGATCAGCGGTTGCCGGAGCTGTTGATTGGTACAGCACTTTACCTTTACCGCCTGCTAATGTATTTGCTGCGTTGGCGGCATTCTGAGCAGCGGTCACATTTGTGTTTGTGGTGCTTAGTGACCCCTCTAATGAGGTGATGCTTTGACTCTGAGTGCTGATGTTGTTTTCGGTGGCGGTTACTCTAGTTCCCAAATCCGATAAGGCTGTTCCACTGGCTTTTGTCGCCAAAGCATCATTGATTGAAGTTATGTTGCCTTGAAGTGTGGTGATATTCTGCCCTTGAGTGGTAATCGTGCCCTCGGCAGTTGTCACGCGGTTAGTCAACGCGGTTACAGCAGAAGAATCTGCCTTAGTCGCCACAGTCGTATTTGCCGTGTTTGCCGCGGCTAATGCGTCTGATGCAACTTTATCGGTAACGGCAACCCAAGCTGTACCATTCCAGCGTTTAGGTGTATTGGCGTTATTTGTGGTGTCAATCCAAAGGTTTTGGGTCAAACGGTCAGCAGTTGCAGGCGCAGTGGTTGAATAAATCACTTTACCTTTTGCATTGGCTGTAGTTTGCGCCGTACCTACGTTCGTGTTGGTAGTTGCCAAGCTACCCTGCAAAGAAGTAATGCTTTGACCTTGAGTGCTTACACTGCCTTCTGTTGCGATTACGCGCGTTGTAAGGTCAGTCAGCGCTTGACCGTCTGCCTTAGTTTCAAGATCGTCTTCTGTTAGAGTTACGCGGTTTTGCAACGCTGTAATATCAGAGGTATTGGCGGTTACTTTGCCGTCAATTGTAGTGACTTTGCTATCTAGCGTATTTAGTGCCGAAGTAGAAGCTTTGGTTGCCAAGCCAGTAGTCGCATGGTTTACACTGTTTTCTAAGTTGGTCACTTTTGTTGATGTAGAGGTAATCGCACCCTCAGCAGTTGCTACGCGTGTAGTTAGCGTAGAGACAGCGCTGGCGTCAGCTTTAGTTGCTACTGTTGCGGCTGCAGCATTTGCCGCTGCCAGTGCATCTGTGGCGATTTTATCCGTCACTGCAACCCATGCTGTGCCGTTCCAACGCTTAGGTGTGTTTGTGCCACTTGTAGTGTCAATCCAAAGATTTTGACTAAGGCGATCTGCCACTGCGGGAGTGGCGCTTTGGAACAACACCTTGCCTTTGCCGCCTGCAAGCGTATTCGCTGCGCTTGCTGCATTGGTTGCAGCGGTCACATTGGCGTTGGTGGTATCAAGTGAGCTTTGTAATTGGCTTGTTTTGGTGTTTACGTTGCCTTCAAGCGTTGTTACGGACGTTTCAACATTAGCGATACGGCCATTTACGGCTGTATTGTTGTTGTTCACCGTTGTGGCGAGGTTGTCGATACGCGTGCCAAGTGCTGCATCGGCATTGGCAACGGTTTGCTTGAATGATGACAAGTCAGTGGTTGCCGCTGAGAGGTCGCCAGATAAGTCTTCAAAGCTTGACTGCAAAGCATCAAGCTCTGTCACTGTGGCGTCGTGTGCGGTCGTTACAGCTTCAACCTTCTGCAATGCCGTAGCGACTGCACTGTCGTTGCTTGTTTTGTACGTGTTGAGTTCACCACGTACAGCGCTTACAGCGTCAGTGCGATCAATCACCTCTTGATCAATGCCGTCCTGAACAGCGTCAATCTGAGTGGCGATATTGGTGTTGATTTCGGCCACTTTGGCATTGATCGCGGCATTTCGCGCGGTTTCTTCCGCCATTATCGCATTGGCGCGAGCTGTTGATTCCGCAGTCAGTGCTGCAGCTCGATCTGTCGCCTCTTTTGCAATGGCGGTTGCACGTTCTGCCGCTTCTGTTGCAATAGCTGATGCAATGGCGGTTGCACGTTCTGCCGCTTCTGTTGCGTCGCCTGCAATGCGCGCTTCCGCTTCTGTTGCAATATCCGTTGCGCGTGCTGCTGCTTCTGATGCAATAGCCGCTGAACGCGCTGCCGCTTCTGTTGCAATGGCGGTTGTAATAGCTGTTGAGCGTGCTGCCGCTTCTGATGCAATATCCGTTGCGCGCGCTGCCGCTTCTGTTGCAATGGCGGTTGCACGCGCATCCGCTTCTGATGCAATAGCGGCTGCACGTGCCGCTGCTTCTGTTGCATCGCCTACAGTGCGCGCATCAACCTCTGCAACTAAGTCATTTTGAGTCGCCTGCAATTCAGCGATACGAGCCGCTGTTTCAGCCAAAAGATCAGCACGGTTTTGCGCATTGTCCGCAGTGGCTTGTTCAATTTGGTCCACAACTTCCGGCGATAAGACAATTTTGTCCACGTGGCCAGACAGCATTTCAATTAGAATTTCAGGGTCTTCAAGTGTTTTGGCAGAAACGAAAGGTGTAAATTCACTTTCATTGCCTGACTTATCAACGAGCTTGATGCGGTAATATTGGGTTAAATTCCCCATCAAGCCAGTGACGGTATGTGTAGTCGCAGGGTATGGAACTGCCGCAAGTAATTTGGCATCAGCAACATTGTTGGTGTCTGAAACCTCAATAACCACGTGTGAGCTGTCTTTTGAGTTTGCTGGGTAGGCCCAACTCATTTCCATGCCAAACAAAATGCCATGCGCTTCAAAAGCCACAGGAAGGGCAAGGTTTCCGCTCTTTCCTGTTAAGTCAGCGCTGACTGAATATTGAGGGTAAGAACGCGCACCTGACATGCCGATAGCGGTTACTCGCGCAATATATGTGCCTGTGTAAACGTCTTCCACTTCGGCAGAAAGATTTGCGGTTTCAGGCAGGCGAACCCAGTTGTCTTCGTCTCGCTTCCACTCAACCGAGTAACGAATGGCTTTATCTGCACGCTCCCAATCAATTACAAGGCGAGTTTTGGATAAACCTTGATGCACCAAGACTTCTTGCTTAATGCGCACCTCAGATGGCGGAACTTGATTGCGCGAGCTTAAAATGGATGTTGGTGGAACTTCCAACATCACATTCTTTTCAATGGCTGCGTATTTATTTGGGTTGTGCGGAATGACGCTAATGTCGAACTTGTCCAGATCAACACCCTGCTTCACACCCACTACGCGCGCTTGAACCAACTCAAGGTTTGGCGCAGAGATCACCCATACCGCCTGACTCACAGGAAGGTTCTCCAAAGGCGTTACCCATGTCACTTCTGTCGCGGTATGTGTGTTGCCTGTTGTGCCAATGACTGTGGTGCGCGTTACGTGAGTGGCGATTTCACGCTCAACAAACGAACCATCCGCTAACATCACGGCAAATTTAAGGCCCGTGTCGAAACCTGTGAAGTCAATGTCATCGTCCAAAATTGCACTTGTTGCAGTGCATGAAAGGAGACGACCGCCAAAGCGTTTGCCCGCGCGGTGCTCATCTTGAATTTGGACGATGGAGCCTGGCATCAATGTTGATGCGTCCATTCCCGCCGTGAATGAGCACACTTCGGATTGCTGATGTTCGGTGTATAGAATCCAACGACCGTAACGATGTGCCTGCGCGCGTGAAGTACAGCCAAATGCCTGAATCTCAATTTTACGAACGCCATAGCGCTCAATGAGATCAGGGTCTTCAACGTATTCTACGGCTTGCTTGTAATCGTCTTTTGGGTCGTTGTATGTCACCACCGCAATTGAGTGACGGTCTTTTACACTTGTGCCTGAGTAGCTAAATTCACCTTCAATGTTGGCAGAAGTGAACGCCATAACAGGGTCACTTGGCGCATCAATAGTGAAGCCCACCTGACCGCCTGCCCAGTAAGACATGCCGTTAAACGCCGAACAAATATCCGTGATCAGATCATACGCTTCGGCACGTGAATTAATGGTGCAGTTGATAGTGTAACGCGGCTCTAAATTGCCGAAACCGTCATCAACCATTTGGTCACAGTAGCGACCAATTTGATACAAGCGTGCCTCATCCACCAATCCAGCATCAATGTACTCACCTAAGCCATAACGATTGTTGGTTAAAATATCAAACATGATCCAAGCAGGGTTGCTCGTTGGGGCAAGTTTAAATGAACCATCCCAAATGCCTGTATATTCTCGAGTCACGTGGTTATAGTTGCTCGGCACTTTAATGAGCAAGCCGTCAACGAGATATTCACGTTTAGGCATTGAGCTAAAGTGCTCTGAGTTCACGCGTGTTGCGACAAGCGCTGAGTTTGGGTAAGTCAGCTTCTTGGTGGTCACTTCCGAGTAACTGTCGAAATACAGGTCGTCTTGCGTGCCCGCCTCAGTGCTGTCTGACGTTGTGCGTGTGACCTGAATGTCCCAACGTGTAATTGGCGTGCCGTCATTGGCTACTTTTGGCAATTTAACGGTGTACGCCACTTGATAACGTGATGACGCTTTCCCTTTAATTGCGCGTGCTGCAACTTCGCTACTCGCACCGCTATTGGTGGCCATACCAACTGAGAAGCTCACAGATGAACCGCGAATGTCGCCATCACTTTCAGTCACCATCAAGCCACCAATGGCAAGAATGATGCGCACTTCGTCCACACGTGAGTTGGTGATACTGATCACTTTTGGCACGTTGAATTTCAACTGTACGTTGACAGACGTCGGGGTCTCAATGCTGCCGTAGCCGTCAATGTAGCTTTGGTCTTGTGTGCCTGTTCGCTCCGTCCATGACACACCTTTGAAGTTCTCTGTGCCACCGTTGGTGCGCATTGGCGTGCCGTCGATGTAGATCGACTTTTCTTTTTCAACTGTGTTTGTGCCGACTAAGCCGCCAATCTGACCTTCGCCCAACAAATCAATGACTGACACAAAAGTATGGGATTGCAAAGTATCTGGGTCTTCACTTGGCGTACTACCGCCGCCGCTACCGCCCTGACCGCCAATTGGATACAAATTTTTTTCATCTAAGCTCATGCTATGTTCCTAATTTAGTCGGGTTAGAGCGTGGGAGTTGAGCTTGCCCAACTGCCTATTGAAATTTTGCCTGTGTCAATGTCGCGCGCCTGAATAAGCTGATCGACCGTTGTAGCGACAGAGATTGGAAAACCTGAAACTAAACAGCGCCCGTAGATCAAGGGTACGGGTGCGCCCTGCTCTTGCGTTTGTTCTGTACCGTTGAAGTAGTGCGAGGTTTTGCGCGAGCCTTTGCGTGATTTTGGCGCAAGCATTTGGGAGATACCACCGAACAACATCATTGCGCCGTTTAGCGCGATCAGTGGGTTGCCGGTCATTAGACCACCGACAATCATGACCACGCCAACGACGATTTGCAGAATGCCGCCTTTGCCCGCGCCGCTAATCACAGGTGTGAAGCGGATGCGTTTAATTTTGCCGCGCTCAAGCTCGTAACTGTCTTCGCTTAGGGTTTCTTTGTGACCGTCTTCGTACTCACAAACCACGCGATAATGCGCGAAGCGCGATGCCTTCTGACGAATCCAGTTCAACAGCGAACCACCTGTGTTGGCGTCGATTAAACGCAATGCGTGGTTGGGATTACGTGCAGCTAAATTCCACGTGCGCCCAAACTTTTTACCCAACTCGCCCTGTAGGCATACTTCAACTAACATGATTTTTGTGCCTCAAATGTTTGACTGTGTGCTTAAGCCAATAGCCGCCATACATGCTGCGACCTGATAAGTGTCCTTCGCAGTGATGCAGGATGGTTTCATCGCCAATGTAAATGGCTGAATGACTTGGCTTGCCGCTGCCATCAGTTTGAAAAAATAGAATGTCACCCACTTGGAACTCTTGGCCGTGCACATCCACTAAGCCCACTTCTGACCACTTTTCACCAAAGAAGTCATGCCCTTTAAGCCAGTAGTTTTGAATGCGCGGGTAGTCTTTTAGCTCAATGCCAAACTCACGACGGTAGTAATCACGGCACAATGTCCAGCAATCGAATACGCCAAATACATAAGGGCGTCCGATGTAGTCTTGCTCGTACCCTGTAGGGCCAAAAACGCGCATGTCTGAGTAGCTAAATGTCTCGCCTGCTTTTGTTACGCAGCACATGTACCAAGTCACACCCGTTGCTTCGCAGCTTGCTAAATCTGCCTCTGTAGGTTCGGTGTTGCCGTTGGTGTGCGTGTGCCATACTCCAGTGATCTCACCCATATCTTCTGCACGTTGGTATTCATCCACGTTGATCAGAAATTCAGTCTTCGGGTAGATCGCATCGTTACGCGCTTCAATCGCTACAGATTGACCGTTATCAAGCGCAATAACGAAGCCACACGCTTCGTTTGGGTACCGCATTGCACCGATGCGGTGGATTTCAGCAACTAGATTTTCTTTCATTACTGTTGAGCACCCGGATAGCCGCCATACGGCAATTCTGCATCATCCCCAAAACGACACTCACAAGACGAAATGCGCTTGGCACAGCGGTCTTTGGCGTTGTCAGAGGTCGGTTTGTCATCTTCGTCAAAGTAGCCACCAGTCCATCCGCATTCAGCAGAACGGTAGCGCCAACGACAGGCGTGTTTCATAATCTGACCATAAGGCAACTGCACGCCCATCAAGTCGAACGCAGACGCCAATTCCCACTCGATGAGGAAACGCGTCTCTGAAACCTTGCGATCAATGAACCAAAGTTCGTCAGGGTGGTGCTGCGTCGGGTCTGCTTCTGGGTTACCCGATGGGAAGTTCACCGCATCAAGGAATCGACCAAAAGTGCGGTGACGAATGAGACGCGCACCAATCAGGTTGTCAAGCTCCATTGCCAAAGCTGAGAAAAGACCCTGAACATTGGCGAGACGAATTTTTGGTGTAGGCAATGAACCCTGTGAGGAAATATCGTAACCGTCTGACTCAATCGGCAAAGGTTGATAAGTCACACCCTGCCATACAATCGGACGACCGTTGTTATTTACACCCGAATGAAAGTGCAGCACATTGCCGCCCATTCGAGTTGCATCGAGGGTGAAAAGCTCGACAGTTGCCGAGCGTTCAAGGGATTGAATTTCAGAGGTTAAAATGCGTTCGCCCATTATTTCACCTCAAAGACTTCTTCAAAGGTCGCTGAAACCTCAAAAACACCAAACTTGGCTTGACGCATGTCCCATTCACGACACACGAATGTGCTCCGATAACCCTTCGGGTCTGTCCAAACGAATGACTCTACCCCTCCTCGATCTGCAAGAAATTGCTCGATCAGAGTGGCAAGTGGTAAGTTCCCAGTGAAGGTGCAGCTCCAAGTCAACAAATTTGCGTGGATACTTTTTGGCGTACGGGATTCATAGCCATTAAATTTAGTGACATTCACATCGGGTTTTGATGATCGTTTTGCGCCTAAATCTGGCGACCATGTAAATTCCATAAGAAAGCGCCAACTTATAACAATTCTTCCGAAGAATTATAAGTCAGCGCTGACTTAATTTAAAGGTTATTTTTTATAATTGATTCCACCCGGACGTGATTGGCGTGCGAGTTCATCAACCACCACCGCGCGTACAGATTGAGCCATTTGCTTCCACTCGCTCTGTGTGCCTGAACTTGACGATTCCGAACTTGAACCATCCTGTTGAACATTGATCGTAATATTCACCATATTACTTGTCATGTCGGCAGAACCACCCATGCCGCTTGCAGCAACGCCCAAACGACCTGATGAATCGCGCGTCAGCGGCATTACCGCCTCTGGACCAGCCTCACCCATGACACCCAAGTTACCGAAAGTGCCACCGTTAGCGAACATGAATGGCGTTGGTGAATCGTACAGACCATTGGTGAACGCGCCACCTTTAGCGAATTGGAGTCCTGGTGTGCTGCCAAATCCCGCAGACGCACTACCGCCTGTTTCAGCCAGTACGCTTCCGAAAGAACTCATGTCAGCACCGCCACCACCGAACATTGACGCGCCGAGACTCACTAAAGAACCAATTGAGCTTAATGTGCTGCTGCCGCCACTTGCTGCCTGTGAGGTCATTAGGCTCGTCGCCCAACTTGCAAGCGCTGAAATGGCTTTGGTAATTGCGTCTCCAGCCAATTGCCATAAGCTGCTTGTGGTTTGCTTGATGCTGTCCCAAAAACCACCCATGCTGCCCGATACACCACTAAGTTTGTCTTTTAGGGTGCCGAATGCACTTGCGGTTTCATTTACGACTGCCGCAGTGCCGTCACCTTCGGTTGCCACTGGAGTTTCGCCACCAATACCAAACATACCGCCAAGTTTGGCAAACCAACCTGTGTCGCCACCTGTCATTTGCTTAAACAAGTCAAAGAAGTTGGTGTCGCCCATCATCGACTCGTACATGTCGGACATGAACTTATCGAAGAATGAGCCTGCGAAATCAGCCGCTACATCAGCGCCAATCTGTTTCCAGTCAAGGTCGCTCCAGTCCATTTGGCCAGTAAGTAATTTCTTACCCGTGTCCATGGCCTGTTTCGTCCAATCTGCGCCGATGTTTTCAAGACTTGTGCCTAAGTCACCGTACTGACGCATCATGCGCTGTGTAGCGGTTTCTTGAGCCTTGACGCGCTTTTCATTCTCAAGCTGAATACGAAAGGTAAAGTCTTCCTCCATCTTGAGTTTGGCAGCAACGGCCTGTTTGTACGCTTCCTCCTCGGTTTTACCCGCAGCTTCGTATTTGGCGATCTGCTCGTCTAACAAATCACGAATACCTTTGATCTTCTTCATTTCCTCGTCGTAAACAAGCTGTGCTGTTTTACGGCGCTTGTCCACCTCACTGTCGGAAAGTTCAATTTGCAATTGCTCGTTGTACTTTTTCGTATCCAAAGCGAAGTTAGCGAAGTCAATGGTTGCCTGATTGGTTAACGCCTCAAGCTTGTATTTCTCGTAATAGTCGTGCTCCTTAACAGCAGGGGTCTTGATCTCTTGACGTGCAAACTGGCGCTTTAATGCAGCACCCTGCGAGCTATCAACGTCAATTCCCGCGTCGTAGTTCTCAAGCGACATTGCGAGCGTTTCACGTGTTGTGCCAACGCGCTCAGCGGCTTGTTTTACACCTTTGGCAATATCATCAAGGCGTAAGCGTTTCGCCTCTTTGTCAAGCCAATCCTGCACGCTAAAGCCAGTTGCGTCTTTTCCAGCCCAGTCGATCTGATCTGCTGTCCAGCCGCCACTCGCTTTGTCGTATTTACCCGTGGTAAACATACGGCTGCGTGGGTCGTTGTTCGGGTCAAAGTCTCCACCCGCCCATTTACGCTTGAACTCGGCTTTCGCAATTGCGGCGTAATCAGGCGTTCCACCTAATTCTTCATCGGTGCGGAACGATTTTAAAGTACGCGCATCGATATCTTGAATGCTTGCGTAGAATGGGTTATTCCATTCACGCTCCTGCTTAGGCGCTCGCTCTTTCGGCGCAGCGTCACCGCCACCCGTTGCGGCAGGCGTATTAGAGTAATCAGCCAAGTGCGAAGGTGTTGGGTTGTTCAGCGCGGTGTTGGTAGGCGCGTTGTCAAGAACGGGAGTTGGGGTGTCTGATTTTTTGTCGCCGCTGTAACTGTAGTTGTTGCGATTTTTGTTAAAGTTCCTAACCATATCGCCCGCAAGTCCGCCATCGCCACTGTTGATGGTGATTGTTGGCGATTTTAGATAGCGGTTTTTATCCACATAGTCGTACGACTTCTGATCGGCTTGAGACAATGCGCCAAACTTATTACCCGCATTGATATCGAGCTGTGTAAGTTTGTATGGCTTGCCGTTACGAGTGATTGTGTCACCCGCTTTCTTTCCTTTGGTTAGCGCCCACTGATCAGCGCCAACTTTTTGCGCATTGTCATTGTACTTCTCGTACGTAGGCTTAATGCGCATACTCTCTTTGTACTCGGCAATCTCCTTTTTGCGCTGACGCGTTTGGGCGATTACTTCGTCGTTTTGAGCATTGAACGATGACAAGAAAGTCTGCCAAACAACACTGATGTTGTTGATCATTGACCGCCATCCGGTTTCGATGCCGAGATAAAGGTTCTGCATACGTTCGCCGATGGTCAAGCCACCCACGGTTACGTCGCTAATCCATTTACCAATCACCCAACCGAACATTGCAGCAAGACCGATCCACCCAGCCCATTTCAGCAAGCCACCCAATACACCGATGACGCGTGATGTTGCTGATGCGGCCTGCCCCATGCCCGCTGCGCCTGCTACACCAACCGCAGTGAACTTGCCACCTGTAGCTGCCGCTGCCGCGCCTGCCGCGCCAATTGCGGTCGTTGCGCCTGTCGCCGCTGTCGCTGCCGCACCTAAAGATGCCGCTGCCGCGCCGCCAATAGAAAGCGCTTTTAGGCCCATCATTGCGCCGCGAAGTAGCGAGAACTTACCAATCAGACTTGTCAAAGTCAGAATTAAGCCACCGCCCACAACCGTTATAGCTAAGAACGCGCCTGCTGCTGGGTTGTCACCTACAAACTGCGCCAAAACATTCACAAGACCTGTAAAGCCCACAACGGCTTGTGTTAGGTATGGCAACAATGGAGAGAAGGCTTCTGCGAGTTTTTTCGCTTCACCCTGTAAGTTCTCCACCGAACCTTTGAATGTGTTTTGGACGTTTTTAAGTGCTTCTTCTTCGCTTTCAGACTTGATCGCGGAGTCACGCACGTGCTCGGCACGCTTAATGAACGCTTTGTTCATCATTAGCGCCAAACCATCTACGGCTTTGTTAGAAATACCCATGGTTGCAAGGTATCGCTTGATTGCCGCGTTTTCGGTTTGATCTTGCTCTTTGGAGTCAACGACCTGACCCTTCGAGCTAACCATTTGCCCCTTGGCGTTGTAGGTGTGTTTGTCTGCACCCGCGCCAAAGAAGGTCTCAAAGTTTTTTGGTGCCATCATGTAGTCAAGCACTTGACCACGCAATGAGCCGAAGAAACGCACAGGGTCGTTGGACATAGATTTTACGTCCTTGAAGCCTGCGTTTTTGATCATCTTCTGGAATTGCTTGTTAGAGTTAGCGTTTTTGGTGTACGACTCTGCGGCATCACCATCAAAAACATTCAGAATGTCAGCGCCAAGCAATTGACTTGCCGCACGGTTGGTGATGGTACGACCTGAACCGTACAGTGCCATCATTTTCAACATCGTACCGACAGTCGCAACACCACCGCCGCCACCGTTACCGCCACCCGCTGTTTTAAATTGTTCAGCAAGCGCACCAACAGACAACCAGCCTTCCGCAGACACGGATTGACGTAAGTCACCCATGTTACGTGCGACGGTTTCAATATCGGCGACTTTGATCTTACCGCCTGACACGGTGGCAAGACGACGCAGTACGTCAAAGGACTTAATCACTTCCTCTGGGTCGTACATGACTTGACGTGCTTCGGCAAAGCCGTACATGTTTTTCATCAAGTCGGACTGTTCGCCATTCTCGAAGCCTGCAGCACGTAGAACGTGAACATTTCGCGCAGCCGATGTAATGGTTTTATCCATAATGCCGACATTGTTGTAACCAATCGCCGACATGGCATCGTTGCGAATCTGTGTTGCCTCTGCGCGTGAAAGGTATTTTTCTTGCTTGGCAAGTGCGTCTGCCTTACTGAAAAATTCATCTTCCTCGCCCTGTGACAAGTTCCACAATTTCACACGACTTTGAGCCTGTTCAAGCTTTGACATTTGACGTACGGTCGCGCCTGACGCTTGTGTCATCTTCATGCCCGCGTACATCGCGGCAAGCTCTTTAGCAAAGGTCATTTGCTCGCGGTGCATGGCCTGCTGTTGTCTCTGCTGCTGCACCAAATTCTGCATTTGGGCGTTGTGCATGGCCTGCTGTTGCTTCTGCTGCTGCGCCAACAACGACTGCTGCGCGCCATAAGACAGAACGCTATTTGGGTGATTTGATGGGTATGGCCCAACAAAGTTCTTGCTGTTTTGATAGTACGCTTGCTGCTGCCGCTGTGCTTTAGTTGCAGGCAATGGCCCCATAAAATTAGGTGAAGCGGCATATTGCTGACGCTGTTGTGCCAGTGTTGCTTGAATCTGCTGTCTTGGGGTTTGCGCGTAGGTTAGTGGCCCAACAAAGTTAGCACGCTGCGCGTAGAACTTCTGTTGTGCAAGTTGCGCCGCTGTCGGTGTGTGAGGGCCAATAAAGCCACTTGAGTTCAAGTAAGCCTTAGACATGGCTTTTTCAGCTTCACGGCGTTGACCAAAGGACATTTTGTCGTAAGCGGTCGGCCCTACAAAATTACGCGTGTGCTTAATCTGCTCTTGCTGTAATCGGTTCTGCTCCGCAAGTGACTTGTTATGCGCTTCTTGCATTGCAGTCAGGCGCGTCTTTAACGCTGCTTGCGCTTGCAGGGATTGATTCTGACGGTTGACTAGATCAACACCGTCTTTGAGCTTGAGGTTTTGTGCTTGAATCCCGCCAACGACTTTTGCGACTTTTTCATGTACCGCAGTTACGCCAGCAAGTTCTTTTTTGCTTTGTGCGATATTGTCGCGCATTGCCGCAGCTTGTGGCGATTTCGAGTTCGCGTTGCGCCCAAAGTAGCGAGAATTGTATTCTTGCTGTGCCTTTGCGACCTTTTGCTCGGCTTCACGCTTGAGAAGTGAAATCTCTCGGAGTGATTGCTTGTGATTTTTTAGCTCTTTTTCATTGTTGGCTAAAGTCTTTTGCAGTGACTTTTCGGAAGATTTAAGTGCATTTTTGGATGCAGTGCTTTGCGCCCGACCAAGTTCATTGACGTTCGTTTTCAGTTCGGCAGTGGCTTTGGTGGCGTCTTTTGTAGTTTTACCCAGCTTGGCAAGCTTGTCATCGTACCGCTTGGTGAATTGACCAAGTTTGTCGGTTTGCTCTGCGGCCTTTTGGGTTTCTTTGTGAAGTTGCTTGGTGCCATCAGCAAGCTTTTTGGTCGATTTCGCCGCATTGCCTGTGATGTTGTTCAAGCCATTCATTTTCAGCAATTGACTACCAAGTGACTTATCTAACAAGCCAAATTTAGTGGTCAAACTGCCGAGATTGGTATTCAAGCCGCTGAGTGTCTTCTCTAACTGAGCGACCTCCTGAGCGGTTTTATCAAGTTTGTTGTCGAGCACGCCAAGTTTCTTGACGGACTCCCCTAGCGCTTTATCAAATTGACCCACTTCAAGGGTCAACGTATTGCGAACCGTATTGTTGGCTTCACTCACTGCTGATCACCATTTTCCTAGTGCTTCCGCTCATTGATCTGAGACTTTCAAGTCCCGCTCGGTCGAGTTGAGCCTCACGAATTGGGTCAAACTTAGTCTTAATGACCGTGCCCCTTTCAATGGCCAACTGCTCTCTTAAATCTCTTAAGGCATCGATTGAACCCGCGAAACCTCCCGCCATTGCTGCGGTAGATGAAATTGACAATCGGCGTAGATCGTCTCGGGCTTGGATGCGTTGAATGTTGTTGCACAATGTCCAAAACATTTTGAGTGGCATGTCGAGGACGGCATCGTAAGTGTGGGCGGGATAGAAATGGACTACCTGACAGAAAAGGAAGCCGAAATCGACCTCCTCAATTTCTGGCGGTAGTGGTGTTACTTTCCCTCTACCCCTTCCGTATCTGCGTTTTCTTCCACGCTTACCACTTCATCGAAGTCAACACCACGAATGAAGTCCGCGATCATTTGCAATTCAGGCAAAGCGAGGTCCATAAGTTCTTCGTCGGTTGTTGTTGGGACGCACGCGCGCACCATTTCGACGGTGAGCTTGATTTCTTGCAGGGCGTGATCGACTTGATTTTGATCAAGGTTGGCAATTTCTTGCGCTTTTTCAGTGATACGAATGAAGTCCGATACCTTAAGTGGCTTTACTTCATGGATAACGTCGCCAATTTTGAGTTGACGTTTTGTTTGAACGGACAAAGATTGAATATTAAGCAGTTTCATAGGTGGTCTCCAAAAATAAACCCTACATGTGTATGCAGGGTTTATTCTATCTTAAAAATAAGTCAGTGTTGACTTATTTTTAATTGATAATTATGGGCCTGTAGGGTTTTTGATTTCACCAACTTGGAAAAGAACTTCCGAGCCGCCTTCGATCACTGGGTAACCTTTAAACTCACAGTTAAAGATGCGTTCTTCATCCAGTTTGTATGAGTAGTTCATTGCACCCGGCGTTGCCGCCTTCGGTACGCGGAACGCGTCATTTAAACGAAGATCGCTGATGCCTGTGCCTTTCGGAACTAACACCAACTCTTTCGCGTGAGTCAATAGGCTCTCACCTGTACCTGTTGGCACAACCACTGATTTCTTAGAAGTTACTGCGTCAGTTACAAGTTTGGCACCCGGCATGACTGCCACTAAGTTTTCCAAAGTGGTTTCAGCCAATGGAACGGATACCTTCACGGTACGACCCATGATGTATTCGTCAATTGGGGTGTTGCCATATTGGTCAACTTGAACTTCATAGGCTTCGGTTTCCACCGTCACCTCCACGCCACCTTTGGTAAAGCCTAAATCTACGCCACCGTAGAATACCTTACATACGCCTAATTTGACGTTTTGAGGACTGTTGTTCGCCATCAATCTTTCTCCGTTTAATAAGTCAACGCTGACTTATTTTAATTGCGAAAAATAACATAAATGGACAGTTTGTGTCCATATTAGTAGTGTATTTGGATAAATTTCTTCGCCACCTGAGCGAGTCGCGCCGCAATGATTGGTTGGTACTTTTGCATGGCGCGATGCATGAATAAACCGCCAGCAATTTCACCGCCTGCCGCTGCAGCTTCCATGGACTTTTCAGAAGGTTGATATTTTTGCCCTGTGCGACCCACGGCCATTTCATTATGCACGCGTGAAAAGTAGTCTTGAGAATACACAAGTGAAATGGTGTGAATGCCGAGACCACCTTTGACGAATTGGCCTTTGGCGTTACGTTCGCTACCGACACGGCTGTAGCGAATGTTGTTACGCAATCGCCCTGTTAAAATGGGTGACATGTGCGTTGCCACTTCGCCCATTTCTAACGCAAGGTTTCGCAGTTCGCGGTCCATGGTTACAGGCATTTCTGAAAGCTTGGCCAAACGACGTTGAATGTTGTTGATGTTGCCTTTCTTCAATCCCATCACGGCACCTCATAGCCCACAATGCGAAAGTCCGTTGAGAACTCCAGCAAGTTACCGTCTGACAGTGGGTAAACCACAGGTTCAAACATTGGATAGCATTCTTGAATGTGTAGATTGCCGAGTGTACGTTGGCTCAGGGTTAGCGCTTGAAACGCCTTTTTCATCAGCGCTTCGCCTGTCTCATATCCGCTCGCTCGGACAATGATTTGAAACTCTGAATGAATGTACCCAACCAACTCGTAATCAATTTTTGTGCCGACCAATGGATTACGCAGCAAGATGCCGTTATTCACATTGATTGGAATCATGTTGATGAAAATGGTTTTAGCGCGCACGCCCACGCCCGATAATTCAAGGTGTTCTGCGATTGGGTGCAGATTCATGCTTCACTCCAGTAAGTGCAAAGCACCTCGTAATGATCTAAGCGACCTGAAATCGCGAAACGCGGGTTCATCCCCATCACGCGATATCGACTGTTTAAAAGCTCAATGATTGCATCGTGCTCCGCTGTCGTATCGGGTGCCATGAGAATGAATGCGTCTGCCTCCAGTTCGCGTGAGTTACCACGCGACGCAGAAGAATCGGCTCGCACTGAGGACTTGTCATTAATGATCTTCAAGCGAACAATGGCGCACTTCTCTCGTTTACGTTTGCCGTAATTTGGCATCCCGTTAATGTCGTGGCCATCCTGCGCTCGTACAACACATTTTTGATTCGGTCTAAACACAGTGATTCCTTAAAATGTTTCGTCGATCAGCCATCGCATCACTGAGTAAACGGCGTCGGTTGGCTCACTCCACTTTCGACCGTGTACGTCGTGCGCATTTAGCTCGACTTTCATTAATTTGCGTTGCACAAGCAAACCCATAGCACCCGTCGCTGTTTTTGACAGCAATTTCGCAGCCTTATTGCTTACACCGTGAGTTAGCGCACGATTCGCTTGGTGCGTCATTTCGGTGGAAATAGAGATAAGCTGCATGGTTGCTAAGTCAATTTTGGCAGCATTCACGTTGATTTGGCTCTCTGCCGCCATTGCGACAATTTCATCCATCAGGTGATTGATACCATCCACATACACATAACGCGCCTTCGACACGTCTAGTTTTGCGTTTTCAATTTGACTTGGGCTTGGTGTGTGTCCCGCGCTGCGAATAGAAAAAAAAGCACCGTTAATGGCCAAAGCGAAGCTTTGGGTGATTGATTCAGACTTGCTGATGAAGTAATCCAACGAGCGCTTCATTTCATCCATTTACGTTCTCACAATTTTCTTGGAGTTCACGATGAACTCGCCGAGGTATTTAATTGCCGTTTGCGAGATCAGGGTATTTGCCGGAGCTGTGCCGCGGTAAGTCTCATGTGTCTCGCCAATGGTTTGTGATGAAAGTCCTTCTTGACGCAATTGCTCAACTACACTGCCGCCACCAAGCACAATGTTTGCCTCTGCAACTTGTGCCTTGCGTAGAGCCGCTTTAAAGCGCTCTGAGAGCTTGTTGAACTCCAGTGGTGTCATCGTGTTCAAATTGAGCGTAAGCGACGTTACAGCTTCATCTGAGAAGGATAGACGCGAGATTCGTTCCTGAGCTTCACAAAGCGCTTCAATTCGCTTATTCGCGCTTGATTTCAGAAATTCATCACAGTCAGGAATGAACGATGCGGTCAAGATCGCCTGAGCGCTCGTTTGAAAGCTGTTCAATCCAATAACCAATCGATCACGTGGGTACAGAATGTAAGATGCCGTTTCAGCAATGGTATTGCCGTCATCAAGCGTCAGGCTGAGTTCAACAATGCGCGCACCGTTCACTTGGATTGCATGTTTGTTCTCTGCTGTAATGTTCTCAATGACAATTGGCTGAATTTGGTTGTGCTGAGAGTCAATGTTTAAAACCACTTTGCCTTCGCTATCCAAAGGCAAAGTGATATCTCCCTCATTCAAAACTCGACCAAGTTCATCCAGCAAGCGGTAGGTCGCGCCTGTTACATTGTATGGGTTGCCGTCTTCATCCACGATGTAGATTGGGAGAGCAACGAGAGTTCCTGCGAGGTACTTATTCATTGATTATCCTTGTTTTTGAAGGATGCGTTCAGTCAACGTAGCAATTGAATTGCCAGTTACGCCGAACGATTTGCCGATTTCACGTAAGCCCGCGATACCTGATTCATCCGCAATTGCAGCGAGTGATTCAGCCGTGTATTTAATCGGCGCTTCGTTCGCTGCATCTGTTGCTTCGTCAGCGCCTTCGTTGCCGCTTGGCGCATCGCCTGCGCTTTTGGGTTGCTCGGGGTGAATGGTTTGATCTGCGTCTGCAGCCTGTAAATCACCTGAGTTTTCATCGATGCCGTTAATTTGCGCGTGCGCAACTGCCGTTCCCATATTAATTGCTTGGTCAGCGGTCAACGCTTTGCCACCTACACTTTCTTGCAGTGCGTGCATGCCGCTTTGCTGCTCAATTGATGGTGCGGGTGTGTTTAAGTTTTGAGTGTAGATATCGCCGACGTTTGCAGGCTCACCATTTTCCCATTCAGCACCGATTGAGCCAGCAATACGAATGGCGTCATTAGGGTGAACATCGTGTTTAGATAGGCCATTTTCAAAGTAAATAACGCCCATCTGCCCTGTGTAATTGGAGAATGATTCAGAGGTCAATCGTAATTTCATCTTGTTTGCTCTTTGGTGTGTGATGCAATGAGTAAAATAATAAGTCAGGACTTACTTTTATTCAACATGATTTAAAAGGCGCAGATAACAATAAAGGGGCATAAAGCCCCTTTACTATATAGTCAACGCTGACTGATTAGACGTTAGTAACGCCTTTCAAACGAGCGATAGACTTGGTTGATTTCAACGCTAGACCGCAGTACCACTTAAGGCGCGTACGAGTCGCGTCTTTGTTTTGCACTGTGCCAATGTCTTCAACCACGATACCCGCAGTGTTGCCACCGTAGATGCCGTGTAGACCGTCAACTTCGTTCAAGCGTACAGCGTACACCGAACAAGTTTTGGTTGCTGTGCCTTGAACTTCATCGCCAGCTAAAAACTCATTCATGATAATTGGAATACCATTGTGAGTAAGCATTGGGCGACCGAAGTTTTCCAACTGTTGCATCACCGCATCAGTACCGTAAGTTGCACGAAGCAACGCGCGGTATGCGCGGATTGTGCCACGACGCATTACAAGAACGTCAGCACCGTGAGGTACTTGGTCACATAATTCGTCCAGCATGTTAAGCGTTAAAGACGCGCCGTTTACACCCGCTTCAATCGTTTGGTCGGTTGTCACAAGTTTGTGAATACCGTCAAACGCTTTAGGGTTTGTTGTGCGGTCGCCAGTAGCCAAAGTTTGATGGAACTTACGGCCAACACCTTTCGCTTTTTGAGCTAATTGGATGGCTTTTTGTGAGTTCGTATCGCTTTGAGTACCGTCAAGGAATTTATCTACGTCCACATCACCAATTAAGATGCGTAGGTGCGCAGTAACTTCGTCAAACGTAGAAGCTTCTTCGCCAACTTCTTCGTTTGGATCGATGAAATCAGCGCCAGCTAATGTTTTTTCACGGTTGTAGACATACGCCTTTCCGTTCACGTGGACAAACGGCAAGACAGAGAATAGGTCATCCTTTTCGATGATTTCTTCGATTACGCCTGAAATAAGTTGGTTATTACTTAATTTCGCGGCTTCTTCGCGTAATAATGGCATGTAAATGCTCCATCAATTAACTATGAGTATCGTGTCGGGTCTCCTAACTCTCTCTAGTCACCGATTAGTAGCCAATCGTAACAAACGATTGGCTTAAAATCAATCAGCGCTGACTAATTTTTATCAGCGCCAACCATGCAATTTACGACAATGTTTTTAGACCTTGAGCGATCTTTTCACGTGGCGATAAATTCGCATCTTGCTTAGGTGGAGTAGGATTCTGTTTTGAGTTTGAACCTGAGCCTTTGTGTATCTTCGAGCGAATCAAAGAGTCACGGTCAGGGTCGGCTTCAATAATTTTTTGCATGGCTAAATCGAACGTCAATGGCTCGCCGCTTACATCAACAAGCTGCGTACGCCCCGCTGCACCACGCGGTTTGTTGTATCCGACAATTTGACCATCTTCCAGATCAAAATGAGTGGCATACAAAGCGCGAGCTTTAGTTGGCGTCAGGGTAAGTTCGTCTGCCACATATTTAGATTGCGAGAAGGTCGAGCCAACCGTCAATTCGTCAATACGTGCTTCTGATGAAAGTTTGGCTTCTTTAAGCGCGTTGATTTCAGCTTTTAACGTGTCGGTTTCAGCTTTATGCTGCTCATTCATCTGTTTTTTAATCAGATCAAATTGACCTTTTTCTTCCAGCTTTTTGGTTTCACTTTCTTGCTTTTCGCGGATTAATTCACGCGCCACTTCGGGGTCAAGATCGCCGAATTTCGCTTTCAAAGCGTCGAGTTCACTTTTTAATGCTTGCTCGTTGCCTTTGCGCTTCATCACTTCTTTTAGAAGTTCGGCTTCTTTGTCAGACGGTTTGTTGCCTTTTTTGGCAGGGTCTTGGTCTTGGTCAGGTTTCTTTTGGCCGCCGTTGTCGCCGCCTTCACCACCTTCACCACCTTCACCACCTTCACCATTGTCTTCACCGCCAGAACCACCTTCACCGCCAGAACCACCACCGAGGTCACTGCCCTCGCCGTTGTTTTCTTGTTGAAGGATTCCGCCTTGAATTAATAATTGCATCCATAATGGCATGATATTTCTCCGCTACTCTCTTAGCTTGATTTGAGCTAGTCTCTCAGCTTATTGGGTTTCTTTAGTCACTTGACCTTGGCGGTTATTTTTGACCGCTTTGGCTGCGTGATTACCTTGGGTTTCTTTGGCTTTGGCCTCTGACGCAGCGCCGTTCTTGCTCACGGAAGTATTGCGTTTGAGGTCTCCACCACCAGTCGTGTCCGTTGTTCGGGTTGCCAACTCAAGTGGGTCGACAGGCCATTCTTTTAATTCCTTGATCATCTGTTCGCGCAAGTCTTGCTTAAGCTGTGGGAACAGCTTGTCAATGATTGCGATCATCTGTTCACGTCGAATTAAATCAGGCGCATCGATTAACATGAGTCGAGCCGAAATATCGAACTCGTCGTACAGTCCACGTGTGTCAAAGTTGTCAGGGTAAGAAATCAAAGATTTATCATCTGTTAATTCATCACCATGCCACTTCGCCACAAGTCGAGCTATTTTGTTTTCAATGCCCTCAAGGCTGTCGGCTTTCGCCACCAAGAGTGCATTGACGCGTTCAAAGTCATACGCTTTCGCTACGCCAGAACTATTGTCGATACCTACCGCGTTGTCTTGTTTTGTGCGCTCTCCTGCTAAACCGACAGTGTGGTAAATCTCACCAATAATTTTGGTGACAACTTGAACAATTAAGTCAGCCTGTTTTACATCAGGCGATAGATAGAATGGCTGCACGCCGCCCTCACCGTTGTAGGTGAAGATGCGCTGCGTTCCCATTTCGAGCAATTTTTTGTGCAACTCATCACCAGGATTGAGGTTTTGAGCGGGCATGGCTAATTGCGAGAATGTTTGGTCTTGAATGATGGCGTCTAAGTTGGACAGGTAGTTCGCAACTGCTCGGTCCAAGTAGGCAATGTCGTCGATCAACGCAGGCGCAGAGTATTCATCGTCACCGATGATGTTGTCCGCCAAGATGACAGGGACTTCGCCCAAGCCATGCTCGCCTCGCTCAATCTCCTCCACGTGCGCTTTTTTCTTAGAACGGCCAACTTTGCTTTCCGTCATTTCGTACAGATACCATTCGTTTCGCGTCCACAAACGGAAACGGTGCGTACCATCGCCAGATGAAGTGAATGGGTCTACATCATCACGTCCAGCTTCGTAGATTAAAATCCAGTTCAGCGAGCCGTGTTCGTCGAATGAATAGTCCAGCAGTTGATTTGGCGTCACGATATATGCGTATGCAGCTAAGCCACTTTTCTTTTCATCTTCAACGGATAACAAGCTTTTTTCGTGGCTGTCGGTATCGATCACGATACCCACACGACCAAAGAGCGAAGTCTTTTTACTGACTTGGCGAACGAAATCGTTGATCGTCAGTCCGCTCTTGGTTGATCTCTTCCAGAAGTTTTGTACGGATTGAGGTGCGCTGTCGGTGCCGCGTGCGATATTCTGCTTAAACAAGTATTTGTTAATCAGGTCAACCACCTCACGGGTATGGTTGAAGCGATATGCGCGCTCTAAGCGATTGCCGAACTCAACCTCGCCTTCTTTGATATAACGGAATAAGTTGCCTTTGAACCAATCGCGACCGCCTTCATAGGTCGACTCCATAAATGTCCAATGCGCCGACAAAGATTCATAAAGCGGATGACGACGCGCGACAAGTTTCTGCAAGCTCTCCTGCTCGGCAGAGGTTGAAGAATTGGCGTTCGCAATGGTCGTTGGTGCTTTTGGCATTTTCGTCTTTACCTTTGGATAAATATAGTCAGCGCTGACTTATTTTGCATATTAAATGGAAATACCGCCAATTTCAATCTTACGCATTGGAAATTCGAGTTCAATTGCGTAACCAATCGCATCTGCACTATGTTCAACGCCTCCAGATTTATCAACATCGCGGCAGCCGGGTTTGTAAATGGTCTGCTCAAATGAGTTAATCAGGTGCTTACATTTCTTGTCCACACGCAGTTTAATTTGACCGTCTGCCGTGCGTAACATGCGGTTCACGGCATTCACGCGGTCTGCAATCAATGGGTGCTTTCTGCGGAACTTAAGTTTCTTAAAGCCCTTCTCGCGCATAATGTCCAGATCGGATTCACCGCGCGCATGTTGACGTTGACCGCCTGCGGGGTCGGGGTAAATCACAATTTGCTTTTGCTGACGCCAATATCTGCGGTCGATCTCGTCACAGACTTCCTCAGTGTTTGAGCCAAACTGTACGATTTCATCCACCACCCAGACTTCACCATTTGACTGCGGCTGCATGATGACCGTACTCATTGGGTCGATGTTGAAGTCCATCCCCACCCAGATCGGAAGTTGTGGGTTGAATGGGTAATCGCCCGTGTGCGTTTTACGATCAAATGGGTAGTACACACGTCCAGACATGGTTTCAAACGATGCCAGAAATTCCTGATTAAACGATTTCTCGTCCATATCGGATTTTGCAGCCTCGATTTCTGACACGGGAATGAATGGCGATGTAATGGTTGGGAACTGCCAAGACGCCCATTGGCCACGGCGTATTTTTTCAGGGTCTTGGCCCTGCATGTAAACCGTGTACAGTTGGTTATAGGCTTTTGGTGTGCCGATGAAGATTGCGTGTCCGCCAGTAGACGCCAAGGTTGGACGTAAACACTGAGTCCATGCTTCTTCTGAGATATCCTGGAACTCATCCAGAACTAGAAAGTCAATTCCCACACCACGTAATGAATCAGGGTCATCGGCGCCCTTCAATTCAATCAATGAGCCGTTGACCAACTCCACAGACAAACTTGAGTGGTTGACCTTCTTCTTCCATTTTTTAGGGATGGCTTCAAGAAGGTCGCGCCACATAATCTGTTTGGCCATTCGATAGGTCGGTGCGACATACCAAATGCGTTGACGCGGTTTTTGTGCCTTGCGAATCATCAGCGTTTTGGACAGTTGCGTATTGTGAGACACAAAGCCATCGGCGATGAAGTTGTGATTGCCTTCAACCGACAAATCCCAAGTTTGAGCTTCATCTGCGTTTTCAACACTCGTCACTTCAAGCCAAATCAGATCACCATCAGCCAGTGGGTCGAAGTAACCATCGCTGTAGTGCCTCAATTGCTCGTAGCGCTGCGTTGAGATTCGTTTAGAGGTTTGCTTGCGCCATGAATTTAGGCTCTCTCTGAGCGCAACAGGAAGACCTCTTGCGACGACAGAGTTATATCCACCGTACTTGCCTAGCTCACGTTTTTCTTGATCAAGCAAATGCGGTAAAAATTCATCGTAACTGATCGGCAGATATTCGTTGTTCGACCCAGCAGACTCAACCGCGCATTGTCTTGCAGTTGCAACTTGCTTTTCTTTGGAGAGTGCATTGATCTCGTCTGCAAACTTGATCAGTGATTCTTTTTTGGAAGTGATGAATCTCCAGCTCTCAAATTGCTCACCAGTCTTTGAACTTTTAGCCTTGTGAACCTTGTGACGAATCTGACCTTGAATCCCGAACTTGGCAAACAGCCGCGCCAATTGCTTGACCATCAATTCATTTGCAAGTTGAATTTCAACTGACCATGTGTTCTTGGAGCGATGCGAGATATTGCCATCGCAAGCAATCATTAAATTCAAGAACGTGGCAAGCTGTTCTTTTGGCAGAGCGAACACTTCATTGGGAATGAATTTGGTTTTACTGTTCAATCCCCAAACATTCAAGCGCTCCAGCATCTTGCGAAATGGATTAGGGTTCGATCTTGATCTGCCGTTCGATACGCACCAGTCCACCCCATTCTTAGAGGTCACGGTCATGTTTGGATCAAACTTTAATGCCGATTCACGAACCACATCCAAAATTTCAGGTGTGGTATTGGAAATGGTGTACTGATTGCCTTCTGCAAGCCAAATCGCCAACATTTTCAATTCGTGATCCTTCATTTGGTTTTTACCAAACGTAAGCTGTCGAGGCGAAGCAATTAAGTCGCCTTTGCGAATGTCCTTTGCTTCAACCCAACGATTATTGACAAGAAACGGATGGTTTGGTGTGCAACGCACACTTTTGCCGCCTACACGAATGGTTAGCGTTTCTCGAACGCCATTGTCCATGACGGCAACGACCTTGCGAGGTTCTAACGCATAAGTATCTTCGTTAGCCGTGATAACGAGATCGCCAGGCAAAATGTTTTGGATCGGTTTTTCTGACCCATCAGCCATGCTTATCATGGTGTCTGATTGTAAACATTTGCCCCAACGACGTCCAGCCACAACAACCCTGAAACGTGCAGGGCTTAAGTATACTTCCATCTGTTTTGGGTGAAGCGAAAGCCTCGACTTAACTTTGGCGGCCATGATTACCCCGTAATTTCGATATCGTCATCGGGTAACGGCAGCTCTGCATCACCAAAGTCCAACGGGTCGTTGAAGTTTCGATCTCGAAGTTCTGCAATTTCTTCCGCCGTAAGTTCGGTAATTTCCAATTCAGGCAATTCAGCGTCGTCAATTGCGTCAGGACGATCTAAGCCCAACACTTGCCAACGCGCTTGTTGTGACTTGGTTAAAATATTCATGGCGGTTTCAAGTGACTTGAGATTCGGCTGAATGCTCGCTAGAGGGGTTGCCTTTTGTTGCGCCTCTAAAATTGTGCGCCAAGTGAGATTCGCGATGGCCCGAGCCATGTTGTAATGCTCGTCTTTGGTCTCTTTGATTCGACGACTGTGTTCGCCAATATCACTTAACGCCTCTTTGGCCACCTTCTCGGCAACTTGCTTGCGGCGCTCCTCGGCTTTCTCACCTTTGGTGATCTTTTTTTTCTTCATGTGCAATGACACAGAAACGGCACTCACCCCAACAAGTGCGGAGAGTTCTTCCAGCGTCGCGTCTCCAGTCGCCCAGAGCGCTTCTGCTTTCGCCCATTCTGTCGAGGTTGGATATCGACGCTTCTTTTCTTCTGTCATGTGATACCTAAAAAAAAAGGTGCTTCACGATTTGTTCAGCACCCAAAAGCTTCAAGGACACCTTAATCGCATGGCATTACCGACTAGGATGTGGTCAGAATATGAATTTTAACTCCTCAAGTCAAGTCAGCGTTGACTTATTTTTATGAGTAATACGCGAGCGCGTACCATAAAGCGCAAGCAAGCGCGTTTTCTGCGCTGTAAAACGCTTTGGTTGCGCACAGATCGCGTCCAACTGAGAAAACCGCAACGTAGAGTGCTTTTGAATCATTGGAGCGCTCTGACGCGCGTTTAGCGCGTTTTTTGCTTGACTGAGGGACTGCAGGAAGAATGATTGGGTCGATTTGTAGTTTATTTAGCTCATGCAGAGTAATTTCACTGTCTTCGCAATAATTTGGACAGTGGGTGTAACCGTCTTCGGTTCTAATGGCAAACTCACCGCACATAACCGCATCGTAGCCAAGCAGGGTATCAATTTCCGTATTTACAACGGCACCCGGCATAAATTCTTCACCAACGAGCGTGATTTCATGTGCAAGGGTCATGGGATTCTTCCGCATGTATATCAAGTAAATTTGATCTTATATTAAATCAGCGTTGATTGAAATAACGCCGCCATGAGGTTACAAAAAACGCAGCACTTTCTCTCTGCCGCAACTTGGGTAAATTGGCTGAAAACTTGGGTAAATCCAAATTTTCGCAAAATTCAAATTTAATAAATTAATAAGTAAAAAAAAGAAAGAAATTATATTATATATATTCGTTCGCGGTACATTTACCCAAGTTGGGAAAATTTACCCAAGTCTCGGTATAAAAAATAACCAAGCCTCGGTATAAACTCACCCAACCCTTCGCGGTATTAAGCCACCTTCTCCAGCTTCGGTAGATGAGCGGCTTCCCATTTTTCATTGATCTCTAACAGGCGGTAGTATTCGCCCACTGAGCGTGAGAAAAACTCCTCAATGGTGTACGCCTCAAACTCCGCACTTGGGTTTTCTTCGCAAAGCACCTCCTGAGAATAGCCCTGCCAAATATGTACGCATTCATGGCATAGCGTGCGCATAACACGCGGCAGATCGTCTTCCAGCATTGCCGGATAATAAATAATCCCCATGTAGCCGTAGTTCGGGTTATACATCACTCGGGCGGTGGCAGCGAAGCCTTCTGAGCTGTCGTCCAAATCATCCGCAATGCGTCCAAAAGACTTACCCAGCAAATTTAACTGTTCGGGCGCTTGAATGACCACGTACTCCATTGTGTTGAATGGCGACAAGAACATGGTTGGCTTGGTTTGCGCAACGGATTTTGGCGGTTTCACTTTCTTAGTCATCTAGGTCTACCTCAGTTTCAATCAATGCGCTTTTCAGCGATACGATGTAGGGTGCGATAAACGCTTCACCCTGCGTTGTTAGCTTCAAGGTGGTGTAAGTTCTACCCGAGCGTACAACTCGCCCCACACGCGCAACGAGGTCGCGTGCGACGAGGTATTTGACGCTGCACAGTACCGCTTGCTTAGTTGCGGTATAACTCAGCGCTAATCGCAATTGGGTAATGTCCAATTGAGACCCATCAAGGTTGCCGCCCTTGATGAGTTTCAGTATCTCAATCTGCTTTGTAGTCAATCGCAAGGCCACGCTCCTCAATCAGCGCATAGTTCAATGGCTCATCGACACCCTGACAGTCAAACGCCATCACGGAAATGCGCTCAGGTAACTTATGCTTGGTCACGTCCTCACGCCGAAGTTCAGCGTCAGGGTTGGGGTAAACACCGTACAATGGCGACGCAAATACCAACTGCTGCGTATTTTTCAGCAATTTGTCCAATGACAAACCATCCACGCGCGATGTGCCGTTCATGCGGTTATTCCCGGACTTCTCCATCGAACTCGATTGGTAGTAGAAGTGGCGCATTTCGGCAATGCACTTCTCGCGGGTTTTCTCCGGCATGGCTTCAATTTCTTGCAAAATGCCCACACAGTCGGTTGGGATGGAATCAAACCAACGACGGAAGAAGCGCAAGCCTTTTTCGTAATTGGCCGCACGTTTTGGTGGTGCGAATTTAATTCCCGCTTTTGCTGCAAATGGATTGAATTTAGACATGGAGCTTTGAAACTCAATGAATAAATCGTCCGTCATGCGCATCATCAGGTTTTGCGCACGATAGGCAATGCCCGCGCCGCGATACATGGTGTCAATCACCAAACGACTGTTGGTACAGACATTGGCGTTAATCCACTCAGCGCGGTATTTGTTGATCATGCGATTGTCTTTGCCGCCGACATTTGGGCGCAATCGAGCAAACAACTCATTTCGTCCACTGAGTAGCATTTTGGGAACAGTCATTGTGCCAACGCCGATGGTTTCGCCGAACAAGGTAATTTTCCAGCGACGAGGGCCAATACCTTCTGTACCCGCCTTGTAGTGGAGTTCCTGCAGCAATAACCAATCTTCTTTGGTGCCAGGCTCAATCATGATGTGCTTGAGTAGGGACAATTGGTGGTTCTTAGGCACTTCATGTCGCGTAACCAAGGCATCTTCGTTGTCGATTTGAATTTGACTCACGGTATCTTCCTTAAAAAGCCCGAGCAATGTCGGGCTTAATCTGTTACTTGCGCAGCAAGCCCCAAGTTTCTAGCAATTTGCTCAAATGCGCTTCGCCGTTATAACCCAAGTTTCGCGCACCCACTTTTTCGATCACTTTGCCATCGTCTTGCAGGACGAAATCCACGCGAAGCAAGGCAGGCACGTTGCGAACGCCAAACTGCTCAAACAGGTGCTCATTCACCCCTTTTTCAAAGGAGACGATCTGCAACGGCAAGTCGTGTTCTTTCGCCAGTTTGTCCAGTACAGGTTTCATCTGAGCGCATGGTCCACAAACAGGGCTTGAGAACAGCAGCAGTTCTGAATCCACAACGTCACCCGCCTTAAACTGAATTGGCGGTGGTGAGTCGATTACTTCTGTGCTCGCAGCCACTTCCAGAGTTTCCGCAACAGGTTCAGCATGTAAAACAGGTTCCGCAATTTGTTCAGCAGCTTGTACAGCTTGATCATTGACTTGCTCCGTCTTAACGGTTGATTTTTTAGTTGGCATCTTTGTAGCCCTCAGTGGTTTTAATGATTTCAATTTTTTCGCGATAGCGCTTGTTGATGGTGATATCAGGCGCTAAGTCCTCCACCATGTCGCCGTGCGTGGTTGCCACAAGCACCGTCGCCCCGACTTTGCGAGCCACCTTCTGCAAGTTGAACGCGATCACTTTGGCAGTGGTACGGTCAAGCACAGCTAAGAACTCGTCGGCAATCCAGACTTTCGCGCCAGATTCGACCAACTTGGCCAAGCGGAAGCGATAGCGCTGACCGTCTGACAGTTCAGAAGGTTTGCGAATGAACAAGTAGGCGTCGTTCAGACCGGCAATCGACAAGTACGTCAATGCCTCTTGGGTGGATTGACCAATCTGATCAATGAGCGGCTTGTCCAGCAGCTCCACCTTGTCAATGTCCGATACAGTCAGCGCTGACTGATTCATTAGGCTCGCCAATTCACGTAAAACGGTAGATTTACCCGAACCCGATTGTCCCGTGATGTACACCACATCGCCTTGATTGATTTCCAGAGGTAAGTTGTCAAAGACCACGAACTCTTTTTCGTCCAATCCCAGGCCAAAGGCTTCCGCAATTTCCAGAACGCGATCTGTGCGTTCGACGTCGGTGTTGAAACGCTTGTCGATGGTATAAATCATGCTTGCTGCGCTCCCATGAGTTGCTTGCAGTAGGCAATGAACGCATCTGCGCCTTCCAGACCTGTTTCACCCTCTGCTGCCGCCATAAAGCGCACCACAATGCGTTCGTCACGCCCCTGAATGTCTTTAAAGCCCAATGCTTTGTCGATACGCACCGCACGGTCGTCGGCTTCTTCCAACTTGCTGATGGTTTGTTGGTTCTGATTAGCAATCGCCGCATCCAGATCAAAAACAAAAGCATCGTCATTCATCTGCGCCAAATCAGCCATCATAAATTCAAGCTCTTTTTCATCGAAGATGCCTTCAAGGAAAGTGCTGTTGAATGTAGCCAAGTCCTGATGTAACAAGTCGGCATCAAGATCACCGATAGCAACGCGGTTATCTGCCAGACGAGCCGCTTTCACTTTGTCAGCGTCCAGATCGTCACGCACCAAGACCGGCACATGGGTCAAGCCCAACTGAATTGCCGCCAGACGGCGACCATGGCCTTTGATGATGACGCCATTGGCATCAACGACGATAGGTTGGTCCCACCCAAATTCCGAAATGGACTTTGCCACGCGTTTAATCTGTTCATCGGTGTGAATTTTGGCATTCAGTTCATAGGGGTGAATGGATGCCAGATCACGACTTTCGATTTTTAATTGAGTCATAGATATTGCTTCGCTAAGTGAACGAGGGCATCCCCTGCGTTGGTTAAACTATCGGATTCAGTGAACCCTTCCGTTTTGATAATTCGCTCAATGACTTTGGTGACAGCATCAATATCGTCATTGGCGATGCGAAAGCGCATGACCTGATGTGACGGTGCGGACTTGGTTTCAGGCAAATGTATGTCATCATCCATGTCGGCGAGAGAATCTAAGTCGTCAAGCGCTATAATAGAACTGTTAAAGACTTCATCTAAATCGCTTTGCGAGTACGGCATAAAGTCGATGATTTCCGAAGGGCCACCAATCTCTTTGATCAACTCAAGCAACTTCATTGAGTCGTCTTCACCAAAGCGACCGTTATCGACTAAGCCGATTTCTTTCGCTTTTTTGTCAGGGATTTTCCCGAGATTGATCACCGGAATGGAAGTGAGACCAACACGCTCTGCAGCCGCAGCACGGTGCTCTCCACCAAGTATTTGATAATCACCGTTCGGCAGTTCGCGTACGATGATTGGTTTGAACATGCCAAAGCGCTTAATGGACTCCTCAAGCTTCGCTTCATTGGTAGGCGAAACGATGTTCGAGTTCCAAGGGTTAGGCTTCAATAGCTTGGGGTCGAGTTGTAGATTAGTAAAGGTCATAGTAATTAGGTATAAAATAAGTCAGGACTGACTTATAATTTATCCCAAAGGCAGTCCAATTGCAAAAGGAATACTTATGTCGGAAGTAGTCACAATCGCTTATGATGCGGTAAATGCGATACTTCACAAGCCGTCTGTAGCGGCAAAATTAGAAGTTCAGTCCGCGCTGAGTTATATGGTTGATGGCGCTGAAAACGCATTGGCATTTAAGCAAAAGAAATGGGACGGACGTAATTCGTTTTTTATTTACGCGAAGTCGTCTTTCCCTGCAGGCTTTGTCCATCTTGTCACTGAGCGTCTGCGTCAAAAGGGTTATCAGGTCAAATTGGCACGTCGCCCCTTGCCTGAACCACTTGGCCCTCGTCGTCCAGTCGTTGACTCATTTGGCTATGAAGAACGCTATGACTATCAGCCAGAGGTCGTTGATCGCTTGGTGAAACACGGTCAAATCATTGCTCAGGTTGCAACAGGCGGCGGTAAATGCTTAGGCAAGGATACCCCTGTGCTGATGTATGACGGTTCAATCAAGATGGTTCAAGACGTTGTTAAAGGTGACTTGCTCATGGGTCCCGACAGCACGCCACGTACCGTACTTTCAACTTGTGTGGGTCACAGTCCGCTTTATCGCGTTACGCCTGTTAAGGGCGATGCTTATGTGGTGAACGATGCTCATATTCTTTCTTTAAAGAAAACGAGTCGCGGATACCAGGGTAAGAATCGCGATGGCGAGAAATATCCAAAGGGTGAAATCGTCAATATTAATGTTGAGGATTACATCAAACAGCACAACACCTTCAAACATACGCACAAGGGATGGCGCACAGGAGTTGACTTCAAGACCGCTGCACCGCTTTCGGTTGACCCATACTTGTTGGGTACCATTTTGGGCGATGGCTCAATCAAAGGAAGCGTAAATGTCACAACGATGGACGCTGAAACGGTAGCTATGCTTAATGAACAGGCGAAAGTTTGGGGCTTGACTTGCAATGTGATTACCAAGAAAGACAATCGCGCAAGTACGATCTACCTCACAAGCGGCCGAACAGGCGGCAAGCCTAATCCGCTATTAAGCGCCCTGCGTGAACTTGGCTTTGATGATAGCGAGAAATCAACTGCTAAAAAATTCATCCCTCATGCGTACAAGACGGCATCACGCGCTGATCGCCTAGAGTTGCTTGCGGGCATCTTGGATACAGATGGCCACTACGACGGCAAATGTATGTATCTCACTCTGAAAGAGGAAGCTCTTTTTGACGATACGCTGTTCTTGGTGCGTTCGCTTGGTTTTGCGGCTTACAAGGCAAATCGAAAGAAAACATGCCGCAACAACGGTGTAACAGGTGATTATTTTGCCATGACTATTAGTGGTGATCTCGATCAAATTCCTGTACGTCTTGAACGTCGCAAAGCACCACCGCGCTTACAGAAGAAAAGCCACCTTGTAACAGGCATTTCGGTTGAAGCAATTGGCGAAGGTGATTATTACGGCTTCGAGTTAGATGGCGATCACTTATTCATGCTTGGCGACTTTACCGTTACTCACAATACACGTATTGCACGTATGGCGTACGCGCGTATTAACCGCCCTACGCTGTTTCTCACCACGCGCTCTATCTTGATGTATCAAATGAAAGACGCCTTTGAAGAACTTGGCGTGAATTGCAGTGTGCTCGGTGATGGTGAATTTGGCGAGGTCAATGAGAAAGGCAACTTATCGGTGCGAAAAATGTGCGTCGGTATGGTTCAGACGCTTGCACAACGTCTTGAGGAAACGACCGTAGAGAACGAATTTCAGCTCCTCTACAACGCATTGACACGTAAGCAAGAAAAAGAGATCACGGCGCTGAAAAAGCAGCTTTTAGATGCAGGAATTAGTGGTCCAGAGATCAAAACTCGCCTTTCGCGCATGATTGACGCACAGCAAAAAGAACTTGAAGACAAAGCGCCAAGCATGATGCAGAAGGCAGAGCGCAAATTCAAAGAAAAAAGCTTGCAACGCGCACAAACCATTGCGGTTTTGGAGCGTTTTGAGTTCGTGATCTTGGAGGAAGCGCACGAAGCATCGGGCAACTCGTATTACGAAATCATGCGGCACTGTAAAAACGCACATTATCGACTTGCCCTGACTGGAACGCCATTCATGCGCGAGTCCCAAGAGTCGAACATGCGTTTAATGGCGTGCTCAGGCCCTATCGCAATCAAAATTTCAGAGGAAATGCTGATTGAACGTGGAATTTTGGCCAAGCCGTACTTCAAAACCGTTGAACTTGGTAAAAATCCGCCAAAACTGCATATTGCGACCGCTTGGCAAGCCGCATACCGTCTTGGCATCGTGGAAAACGAAGAACGCAACGTCAAAATCGTCAATGAGGTGTTGATGGCAATGCGTTACGGGCTTTCCACTATGGTTCTCGTCCAGCATACAAGTCATGGCGAGAAACTAATGAAGATTCTCGAAATGGCGGGTGTGCGCGCGCTTTACATTCAAGGTGAAAACGATCAAGTAGAGCGTAAAGCGGCACTCAAAGCACTAGCCAATGGCGAAATTGACGTCCTGATCGGCACAACCATTCTCGACGTCGGTGTGGATGTTCCTGCGGTGGGCTTAATCATTCTCGCAGGCGGTGGCAAAGCAGAGGTAGCGCTTCGTCAACGTATTGGCCGTGGTTTACGCGCCAAGAAACTGGGTCCGAACGTGGCTTTTGTTGTTGATTTCAATGACCCATTCAATCGCATTTTACGCGAGCACGCAGCACAACGGCTTGAAATCATCAAGCAAACAAAAGGCTTCAATGAGGGCATTACGCCTGAATTTGAATACGAAAAACTCGGATTTAAAAAGGTAGCTTAATTATGATTACTTTCCCACAACACTTGGTTTTGTGTTTGCCTTTTCTCCTTTTGGGCGTCGTCGCGTTTTACGCACGCCTAGAATGGAAACGCAAACCGCTTAAATGCATTGCACGCAATAAGCAAAAGTCCCGCCTGAAAGAGCTTGCGAAAAAAGAGCGCGAGATCAAAGCCAATATGGTAAAGACAGCAACGAGTCGATCTTACAGCGGTGGCACTCAATTACGCTCACATTCAGCGCGTTCCCGCAATGATGAATACGACTTGCTGCTGTTAAGTGCAATTCACACAAACGCGCAAAGCAACGCTGACGGCTACGGTTTGGGCGAGCCGTCACATCGAACATGCGATAGTAACAATTGGTCAGCGCCATCAAGCCACAGCCATAGCAGCGACAGCAGTTGTAGCCGTAGTTCATCCAGCGACAGCGGCGGTAGTTTCGGAGGTGGTGGCAGCTCTGACAGTTGGTAAATAACCAAAATACGCCAAGTGGTGTACCTCCTCGCGAGGTACGCCATTTTTTATTTCTGCGATTTAGATTAATTAGTTTAATATTCTCTATAATGCAATATAAGTTAAACACTATGAGATTAAACAATGGGACAAACACCAAATGAATTTTACGCAGATCGTGGTTTAGTTCGCACGTCCATCACATTGACCCCAGAGGCAATTGATATCTTGGGCGCTAAAGCGAAAGAACTAACGGACGACAAATACAGCAAAGTGACTCAGGGTGAGATCGTAACGATACTGGTGGATATTTTGACTACGGGCGTCATCGATCAAGAATTTAACGCTCGCCTTGAGCAATTGAAAGCGGATAAAATCAACGCACGCAATGAGCGCCTTGAACGCTCTCGCAAGGCAAAAGAATTACTCAAAAGTGGAAAGCTAGACCACTTACTCGAAGAATAAAGGGGAAACATCATGGCACTAGGATTATTTGCAGTTTTGTTGATTGTGATTTTTGGCGCAGTTGCCATGATCATCGACAAGGATAAAAAGCATCTTGTTGAAATTCAGGAACGCGATGCGTTGGTGGTTGAGCTGACAAGCGCATTAAACGACATGACAGCCAACTACAATGCAAGACACGCGGAATTGACTGCGTTGCGCGGTGAAGAACTCCAAAAGCGCTATGATCAGTTTCAAAATGAGCTAAAGCAAGACGGTTTAGCCTAATCACACCCAAATCAGCGTAAAAATAGCCCATTTATGGGCTTTTTTATTTTTGGGTGAATTTGCACTGGAAATGGGAGAATTTTAGGATTTTAACTCCCAACTGTCCCAGTCCACAGCTCCCCTTCCCCATTTCCCAACTCCCGAGGGCATCCTTTGGTGGCTTGCGTTCCCAAGACAAGGATGACGGTATCCGATATCTAGTCCTGCCGAGACAAGGACGTTATTTGGAGGTCGGAGCGATGTGGCGGGTATGCCCACGCGCGCGCGAAATTTCAATAAGACTTCGCTCATTTATCGAAAAAATAAATGAGCGAATTAATTGATTATTTATTGAATATTGATTTTAAAAATCAATATTCGAGTGAATAAGCAAAGCGTAAAAATTTAAATCAATTAAGTCTAATTGCGCTTTTTTAATTTTCGCTTTTTTAATGTTCAATGAGTAAGTAAATGAGAATACATTTTCGTTCACTTGTTTAAGTGTGATAGATACATTTTCACGAAGTTTAGACAATGTTTTTTTCATGTCTCTTAGTTGCAACTTGATAGCGTCTGAATTATCGCTATATTGCGCGCATAGCGATTTTATAACATTGCTATACTCTGACTGCATTTCATTGAATAACGCGTCATACGCATTAATAGACGCATTAGAATCGCTTTTAAAAACTATAGTTGCAGCTAGTGCATTTTTATCTAGTGTAAAGCAGCTATCGAAGCTTAATTTTTCTGTATTCATTGTTTTGTACTCACTTATAAAGTTGAATGAATAGCTATATCAATCAGCGCTGATTGATATAGCTTTGTGTGCTTATGCTTTTGCTTTTTTAGTTGCTTGTTGCTCTTGTTCGATTTCTGCTGCGACGCGCTCAAGCTCAGCGCTTGTATTTTCGTTCATTTGCAAGATAAACAATACATTGTTTAAATATTGACCTTGTTCGTTGAACGTCATTTCATCGTTCACACCTTTTTTGCGAATATTGCAAATATTCAGCGCTTTTAAGCTCATGCGACTGCTACTGATTTGCGTTGACGCTGTGCTACTTGCTGAGTCGTACACGTTGATAATTTCGCGTTGTTTGTTACGCGCTGCGCTGCGATGCAAGTCTAAGCACACTGCGCTCTCAGCTTCTTTTTTCGTGATCATACCGAACTTGAGTAAGTTCACTAAGATAGCAAGCGTGTAAGCGTTCATGCGTTTGCGGTCTTTACGTGCAATGCATATAAGCAAGTTAAGCACTTTCGTGATTGCATACACTTGCATAAAATCGTCGTGCTTATGATCGGTCACTTTTAACATTGCAGCGATGTTAGACAAGTCGAATTTTTCTTTTAACAAAATTTCGATTGATTGCAAAAAATGCACGCTGCAAATTGTGCTCATATCGGTAAACATTGAACTATTGATATTTTGCGTTTTACCGTTAATCAATTGATTGTTCATTCGTACCGCTAACGCGTTAGCAAGATCGAGTTGTATAGCTGCTGCGCGTATAGTTACTTTGTTCGCTTTTGCATGTTCAGCTAGTTGTTCTTTCGTGAATGTTATAGCTTCGCGCTCAGCTTGAGCGTTTAAAGTAAGAGCTAAAAAGTTTACGTTTGAAGTAGTCATGATTTTTCACCTTTTGAAAATTAGTTTTTTTATACCGTCGTTCGGTATGAGTTCATATTAGTTCAATGTTTTATTTAGTGCAATATAATTAAAACGATTAATTCATGCACTTTTATTGTTTTTTCTATTAGTGCAATAAAAAGCTTGAACTAATTGTTTTTATCAGGTATCACGCGCACGCGTTACTTATATACGTATACGCTATGGCGAGGAGCGGGGTTCTTCCCGGTAGGCGCTCCCGGTTCCCGCGGAGATTTCCTGCACCTCTGACACCCCGCGGAGTCGGCGCAATCCGTTGGGTCAACCACACCACGTAAGGCGACGTGCCTTTAAGGAAAAATCAGTGTCGCCGAAACTTTCCATGTATGTAGGACGTGTGCCACTAAGGAAAAACCAATGTCGGCGAAAGTTTCCATCAGGCACGGCTTGTTCCATGAGGTTTAAGCCAGTGCCGCGGAGTGACGCCGTGAGGTGTGGCTTCAATCCATCAGGCGCGGCTTACCCAGTAGGTTCTCCCATGAGGTGCTCCCAGATGCCATGGAACGAAGCCAGTAGGCGTGGCTGCTCCCCAATAGGCACGGCTGTACACTCCATCAGGCTGCTCCCGTGAGGTATTGTCTTCCATGAGGCACGGCTGCTCCCGTGAGGTTTCATCCATGCGGCGTGGCTTGTTCCCGTGAGGCTCAATCCTCTGGATGCACTCTCCCATGAGGTTTACCCGTAGGGTGGCGCTCCCACTTGGTTGTTCCTTTGGCTGGATTGCTCCCAATAGGCGTGGCTTATCCATGAGGTTGCTCCCATGAGGTTCATCCATAGGCTCTGGGAACTCTCCCGTGAGGTTGCTCCATAGGCTCTGGGCAATCCATCAGGATTACTGGCTCTCCTTACGGCTTACCCATGAGGTCTTCCCATACTCCATGGAGAGACAGGTCTCCCGTGAGGTGATCTGGCACTCCTTACGGCTCAACCAAGAGGAATGCTCCCACCCCATGAGGTGCTCCCATGCTCCGCGGAGTCTGGCGTGTCCTTCCGGCTCTCCCATGAGGTTCATCCATAGGCACGGCTTGCCCAGTAGGCGTGGTGTGTTCCTTGTGGTGCTGCCATGAGGTTGTATCCCCCATGCCATGAGGTCTATCCAGAGGTGATCTCCCATGCCATGAGGTGTAGCCAGACGCCATGGCCTGATGGAAAGCCTAGTGGATTCTCCCATGCCTGCAGGAACACCCCATGCCTCACGGAACGTGCCGCGCCGTGAGGTATAGAGCCGTGAGGTATAAAGCCGTGAGGTGCTCCCATACTCCGCGGGGTTGTAAATGGCCTGCCTTAACCAAGCCTACCCTCTCCTATACACAGACATAAAAAAACCTCAGTGAACGAGGGGTATTTATTCACTGAGGTATAAAAGGTGAAACGTGTTATTCCGTTACTTCACGACCGCTTGAGGTGTATAGAGAGGTAGTGAGCGTGTTGAACCATAAAGTTGAGGTATCTTCGCGATCTTCATCAATCACACATTCATCAGGATGCGCAAAGCATTCGTTCAACAGGAGGTCAACGATCTGCACAATCACATAGCGCATATCAGCAGGCGTACCTTGTGTGATGCGGTAGTGTCGTAACTCCTCATCAAACGCAACAATGACTGGAAACTTCTGGCCATCAGGAAGATTCAAACTAAACTCCGCATCATCGTCATAGTCAGGATTAAAGCGCTCTATAGTAATGAAAGGCAGTGTGGTTAATTCGACCTTGGTTATAGTGCTCATTGCTATCTCTCTATTGAGTTGTTTATCTATGTTGTAAGTATGTCAGCTTGCTAAAAAGAAAGCTGTGGGTTTAGTTAGATAGAAAACTATTTTCCTAGTTTTCTATCTAACTTGTTTTATAGGAATCTATAAAGTAGCTTCAATTCCTGTCTGCGTAACGTGATATGCAGCGACCGTAATTTCCTCATAAGACAGACTGAGGTTTTCAAAAGCGTTCTTATCCCTAACCAGCAACATTGACCCCTCATGCAAACGCATTTCCTCAAGATCGCAATCGTCCATCAGATAGTCGATATAAGCTGCGTTTTTCCCTAGCGCATCAGGAACAATAATTCCCAAGTACACATTACCCGTCTCTATAAAGTTAATATCTATAACGCGCTTTGAATCCTCAAACGCTTCGTTGAGCGTGATTTTAATTTCCATTGCCCTATCTCTATCTCTGTATAAGTTGACCTGATCATTGTCGCTGTATAGAGAGAGGATAGCTGTGGGTTATTTCAACCTTTCCGCGGAAGATCAGGCATCAGTCCTTCCCCTCTCTATACACCAAGCCTATATACATGCCGCGGAGTCAGCCATGGAAATTCCCAAACCTTCTGCCAACTCCCTCTATACATGCCGAGGTGTGCTGCCTTCATACATAGAGGTATCACACCTCACCCTGTCTCCTGTATAGAGAGAGGACAAACGCCTATGTGATGAGGTGCGCCTCTATACAAACCTCAATGTCGGCCAAACTTTCCATGGAGCAGTCCTTCTCCTGTATAGAGAGGTGCGTCCGCTATAGAGAGGATGAGTGTCGCCGAAACTTTCCATTGCCTGTATAGAGAGGGAGTGTGTGGACTTGGATTGCCGCGGCGTGCCGTGGAGTGGACTGGGTAGAGTAGGGTTGGAGTGGAGAGGTGCGTGGTGGAATTGGATGAAGGCTGTGTGGTGTAGGGCGTGGTGAGGAAAGGCGTGGTTGGTGGAGAGGCGATTGATGAGGCGAGAGTGCATTAAAAACCCCGCTCACTTCGTTCGCTTACGTTCGCTCCCTCTAGCTTCCCCCTACGCTTACCCCTATACACCTATAGCCCTCTCTTATACTCCCTATGCTCTATACACAAACATATATCTCTATGCTACCTCTCTATGTTGATCTCTCCTATGTGTAATCCGTATATATAAACCGATGTGTTTTATCTTTAATCCTTTATACGTTCCTAGTTGTCTTATACGTTATCTGTTCCGCTATACAAGTTCTCTATCGATCTATCTAACACGTAAGCCTTACTTGCGTCCTATGTATATTCCTTACTGTGAAAATAGTTAGATAGGAAAATAGTTTTCTAGTTTCCTGTCTTTCTTATACGGTTTGGAAGAAATCTATCTATTTCGCTGTCAATCTCTCTAAGGAAGTGATCTATCTAATCATCTATATATTCCTTGCTCGTATATTGCGCTCATTGCTCGTATTTACTCAGTTTTGCATTCATCTATAGCGACATAGCAAATTGAATATAAACGCGCTCAAAACGTCTTAAAACGCAATATAAAGCAAATCAATCCTCCTATAATTCACTATAAATTCTGTAATAAATGCCTAGTGTTAAATTGCCTGATAAAAAATGTTATATATCAATGCCTTGAAAGAAATAGGGTAGGTGCCTGAGTTAAAATAGGAAAATGCCTGAAAAAGCCTGATATTTAACTCAATAAATGCCTACACAAATGCCGTGGAGTTCTGTGTGGAAAAGAAGAAAAGCCGCACTGTATTCAATACCGTGCGGCTTGAGGTTTTTGTGATTGGCTTTATGATTCTGTTGTGTTGTATAGGAGGAAATCTAAGTCGCAAGAAGTTTTAAGCAGCTCTAAGGCGTGCAAAGTCTTCGCTTGATAGAATGCTTTGTCGGCATCTGTAAAGGAATTGAAAAACTCATTGTCGGGTAGGTTATAGGCAATTTCACCTGACTCGTCTTTAGTGCCTGAACCGAAGTCTTCTGAGCCAAAACTCTCATGGAAATTGAAAAGAATTTCTATAGTGGTTTTGCCGTTATTCGTTGAAGGAGCGCGAAAGGCTACGTTATGCAATGCGTTTGTCATGTGTTTTACTCTGTTCATTGTCGATAGAGCTATTATGAAATAACGAAGTAAGGAGAGCTGCGGATGCTTTTTGCCCCGCAGCGAGTTGCCTCTATCTATGCCGCCATGAATTGCTCAGCGCTCTTGTCGGTGGCTGTGCTGCCTCGTACATTTCCATCTAAATCCATGATGAACGAGTGGAGTTTTGAAGCGCTAAAAGAGCGAGTGACATTCCAATTGTCGTAGTTAATTTTTAGCACTTCCGCAAGTTTGAGTTTAATTCGACTTGCCTGTTTGAGCGTTGCGCATTGTGTACTGCGGAATAGGCAGCGTTCAAAGTCATCTTGGAAGACTATGCGGAATTTATCGCGATCAAAGTTCATGTGCTTTTCCGCATCTACTAATTCGCCGCAATATTGTATAGGGCGTTCCAAGTTGAACGGTTCGAGTTTCGCGATCTGATTGAATCGATACGACGGAATGTCGTAGCCATAAACCGATGCGTAGGTTGTATGTTTGCCGATTTTGATTTCCATTTTTATAGCGTTGCCTGCGCTTGTTTTTGCAATTTCAACTAGGCGTACTTTTAGCATCATTTTTGAATTACTCTGTTCATTGTTGATAGAGCTATTATAAAAAACACGAACAAGGAGAGCTGTGGCTACATTCTCTCCTTGTTTAATGCGCCTTACAGTGCGTATTCCACAAAACCCTCTTTAAGCGCTTGGTCTTTTGCGAAGTCGCAATCCTCAGTCACACTGATCGCCTGACTGACAAAGTGGATAGCTGGATTTGCGAGGTGAAACTTGAGGCAGTCAACCGCAGCTTGATCAAAGCCTTTGTTGTAGCGGTCGGTGAATTGATAAAATTTACTGCCTGATGCTTCGTGTGCTATGCCTGCGCACACCTCAAGATAAGCGCGAACCGCAACAGGCAATTCTTCTTCCTTGTCGAACAGCACGTCGATTTCCAGGTAGTAAGGAATGTTTTGCTCACCTTTGATGAACTCAAGGATGCAGCAGTGGGTTGAGAAGGTTTGATATTGATATTCGTTTTCTTCCAAAAGACTTGCTTGGAAGTCATTAAAGCGATCCTCATTTAGTTGTGAGGCGATTTTAAATGTGCGCTCAGGAAACAACTTGTTCAGGCGTATATTGCTTGATTTAGACAGCTTGATTCGCTCCTCATTCAAGTTCAACTCGCTTATAGGTTTGGCGAACAACATCACGCGGTCTGTTCCGACGCATGTGTCTTCTAAATCAAATATAAAATTATCAACTGAGGTATAGCGGGTGTTGAGGCGTTTCATCGTTTCATACTCTGTTATGTGTTTCGTTATGAGTATGATAAGACGTTGATTTTAGGCGATAAATATTGGAAAAGGCTATGTTGAAGGCATGTTTTACATGCCTTTTGGTCCAATACCAAATACAAACATACAGAAGGCAATGAAGAAGCAGATGCCCATACCTGTAAGGATTTTCTCTTTCGTTGTCATTGTTGTTACTCCTTATTAGTTATGCTTTTTTGCCTCGATCAACAAACCAATCGAGTGCCTTACATATTAGAGGGTCTTCATACCAATCATCAATCATTCGGCATTGATTTTTATCCTTATAAAAACATGGCCCTAAATAGCTGTGCCACTCCATAAAAACATATCGACCATCTTCCAACCGCAGTCGGTAGAAAGGCACTAAACAAATAATGCCTCCAGGTATTCTTAAGCAAGTCATCGTCCTCTCCCGTTACCGTGCCAATTCACAAATTCTTCCTCTGTATCAAATACAGGCGATTCTTCAACGCGCAGCTTACTGCGGTCATACAAGCCTAAGCGCTCCCCTGTAATGACCGCGCGTGATCGGTCTGCGTCCTTAGTCTTCTCAAGAAGAATCAATGCGCCTGCGCAAAATTGATTGTCAGGATGCAAACGACCTTTGTTTGGATTCTCGATAGGGTCGCCGTTGTCGTCGTATTCCTCATCAAGATCAGTTTGTTCGCCTGTTGTCGTTTTATGACAAGAGAAAACCAAACCCGCCTTAATTGAGTCGTAAATGCCTTGTGCGCGTTTTGAGCCTAACCAACCTTTTTGATGTGGTTTGTCATTGCGAAAAGGGCAGTCCTTACATGGCCCAACTAAATCAAACATGATTAATCTCCAGTTGTTAGCCAGCGCATTGGTTTGTCGTCAACTCCGCTACTCGCGCGGTTATCGCAGGCGTATTCAGTTGGCATCACGCGCGGTGGTGGTGTGTAGGAGTATTTTGCCGCCTTTACTTCTTGAGCTTTCTTTTCGATTTTTTCGATCTTACTTAAAACCTCGCGAAACACGTCGGCTCTATGGCAATACGCCATATCCTTGCTTTCTTCGTAATCGGCCTCTTCCGCTTTGATGCTTTTTAGGCAGAACTTTTTAATCTTGCTTAAATTACTCATGCTAAATCCCTCATCAGGTAGTCCATCACAATGTTGTGCGCCTCGTAATAATCAAGCTTAGGCTCGTTTTGTTGAAGGTGATCGATCATAAACTCGATCATAAAGCCTGTTGATTTGTCGTGATTGTCGCAATAGGCGTGTGTCCAAAGCAGAATTTGCTTTCTTGATTGCTTCATTACCATTTGTCAAACCCCAATTCATTTTTTTCAATTAACAAAGGCGCTGTTTTATAGCGGTGTCCCTTGAGTGAATTTCTTTGTGTTGGCACTTCATCGTATTCAACCGCCTGAGCGAAAAAGATCACAGCCTCGTCGTGATCTTCAAAGCACCAACGGTACGCATAAGGCGAATATGGCGTCACATCCATGCAAACGCTTAAAGTGAACATGAGCCTATATAAGCCAATCCATTCGCCGGTTTCCAATTGACGCCAAGCCTGAAATTGATTCGATTGGAAAAATTCATCAATTTCTTGCTTCGTCATGCCTTCAAAAGCGTCGTGAAAATTAGTCATCGAGTTGGCCTTTAAAATGTTGGCGAAGCGCACTTTGTAGGCGCTGCATAGCCACATGCTTATTTTTGTAAACCGAGCGCTCTGTGTGGTGGTCGACAAAAATGCCTGTCTTGATGTGGGTTGCGCGAACGCCACAGTATGAGCGAGAAATATCAGCAGCGGGATGGCGGTAGGTGTCGATCTTCACGTCAGCCTCACAAAGAATGAATAACTTTGGCGCTGGAGCTTTTGGCTCTGGTTCAGGCGCTTTTTGCTTTGGTGGCAGCGGAACACTGCGCTTGCGCGGTTTAGGCGGTTGCTTGGGTATAGTGTGTCGCTGCGCCAAAACGCATTCGGTGTGCGTTGTAAATAAGCGATCAAAATATGCCGCTGTTTTACCCGTAATGTCAGCCGCAGTACGTTCGGCGGCGCTTGGATTCAGTTGTATAGGCTTATTGCAAATCGTGCAGTTCATACGTCCTCGCTTATAACTGTATTTTATTTAGTTAAGTCAATGTTGACTTAACTAAATAAGGATAGAAAGAGCTTTTACTTCACAACCACGGGTACTTGCGCTTTGTCGCAGCGAGCGGCTTTATTTTCGTTATAAACCTTATCAGGCGCAGCAAAACCTTTCTGCGGCACACGTCGCTCAACGTGGTTTTTAAGCTCCGCCAAACAGGTCTTTTGGTCTGCATATTGCAGTTGATAAGACGTCGCGCCGCCGCCTGCGCGAGAGCCATGATCAATATTGACGTAGGTGACGGTGAGCATCCATACCGTAATAAATTTAATCATGCTTGCTCCACCTCGTTTTCGCTAAAGGCACGCTTAACGGTCTGCACCACACTTTCATCACATTGGACGATTCGCGCTGTGCTCATCCAGTCAATTGCGGACTCAGGTTGGCCAAATTTACCGCCACCGTAGTAATAATCGAACGCAACCCATTTGCCTTCGATCTTGAGCGCCATCACGTCAATTTCATATTCACGCGAACTTGTTTGAGGCGTTAAGTGCGTCTCCACCGCATCGCTGGAATCGCGTACTTCATTGGTGGCATCGATAATCGCGTCGTGTTCCTTGACGTTCTCGAAAATGCCATCAATGTTGTGCTCGTTAATCGCTGCAATCGCTTCAATTTGCGTTTTGCAGCTTTTGAGTGCTTCGCTGTTACTTGTGATCAAATCAGCGTTAAACGCGCTATACAGCGCACAGGCACGCTCAATAATGAGCAGTTTTAAAAGTTGTTGAGCGTTCATAGTTTTAACCTTTGGTTTGTTGGTTACGTTCCACTCTCGGTCGGTCATGTGTCCAAGTAGCACGATATTTTCAATAACAATGGATGGTTTGGCGTACGTCAGTTTCTCTCGAACGTCATTGGCGCAAATATCAATAATGACGCCCAAATCTTTATTGTTCAGGCATTTCATTTTTGATCGAACAAACGTATGACCTTTGCCCGAGCTGCCTTCTTGCTTCGACGAAAACGCCACCTTCTTCTTTGCTTGGGTTTTTGGCATTGCGGTAGCTTTCAGGACCCGATGAAAGTGCGCATAGCATGTCGTAGGTTTTGTCCCACTCGCTGTCGCGATTTTCGCTGTGACTTTCAGACTTTCCTTTGCTGTATTCAGTGAACCAACCCGCGTCAAAGAAGCCCGCTTGACCCGAATCAACACCCACATCGAATTGATCGTTGTAATGCCATTCAGTGCTTTTTGGCGAAGTGAAGTCTTCAACTGATGAATGCTTAACGTGAAGGTAAAGCGTGCGGAATGGTTTGCCTGACGCGTGAAGCTCCTCAAGTTCTTTAATTTTGTTACTCAAGGCTGTGCCTTGACCAATGCGTAGTGCCGCTAGACGTTTTTTTAATTCATCAAGCTTCTTGTTTTTTTCGCCTTCGCTAATTTTTTCATCGTCGATAAGGCTGTTCATTTTACGCAGGATATAGCTTGTCTCAACGCTTGAGGAAAAAGATCGCAAATCTTGATCACAACTAAGACCCGACGAGATTTGGAACATCACCCAAGTGCCTTTTTCCCAATAGCTGTCTTTACCGTGATGAGGCTCAAACCATTGAATTGAGAAGTCCGCCAGCTCCTTCAAATCTGCGCGTTCATCTTCATTTTCAACTTCCGCAATTGCTTCTAAAATTGCATCTGAGTTTTTATAGTTGTTATCGGTGGTGCGCGAATTGCGAACATTGGAAACGATCTTTCTGAGCGTCCAAATGTGTGCGTTGTCTTTGAATTTTTCGGTCAATTCCTTTAAGAATTTATATTGATTAATACCTTCAAGGAGATTCCCTTCGTCCCAAGAATCGCGAAAGAAACCAATGCGAGCGTTCCATGTGCCGTTTGCTGCAGGCATTGAACCATTGCACCAAGTATCGTCGCTGTAGCAAGGGTCTGAAAAGCGCATAACCCCTGAATTAACGGTGAAGTTACCCAAAAGTCGAATGTGGCGAGTTGCGTCAGCTTTAACGATATTGCAAAGCTCAGGCGTTGCTGTGGTAGATTCGGACATAAGATAAACCTTATAAATTTGTTGTAAGTAAATGATATTATGAAAATTTCAGGAAAGCGCGGCAACCCGAACCTTCCGACATTTCAAAAACACTGCGCATTTGCCAATAAAGCGTTTTGTAGTTCATAAGGAGGTGCGTGTAGAAAAACAGCCCTAAACTATCTAAGGTTGGGTATTGCTCTTGCACCAATAGCTCAATGGCGGTTTCAAGATTGCGAGTTGAAAATTCCGCCGAGAATGCTTCTGGACATTTGATCAGGTCGCTTTTCTCTTTTAGAGCGGCGTATTCAGGCGAAACTAAAGCTTTGGCTTCACCTTGCGCTTTGATCGCGCCAAATAGAGTGCTCAGTCCTGACTTAATGTCTTCTTCGTTTAAAGTGTTACTCATGGCTTATTTCCAATGTTGAATATACGGTTGCGCCAATAGATTCAGCGCTGACTGAATTGTCAGGTTTGAGCGCTCTTTTTTAAGGCGATCAAACTCGCCAAAATATGTTGTCGCCTTTGCGTCAGTTAGAGCAACGGCAGTGTTGACGCCACATGCGTCGCGTATAACCACTTTGTTCGTCGAGCGTGAGCTTGTGATGCGGACGTTGTGTGTTTTCGGTTGAGTCGAATCGCCAAATGCAGCGTTAAATTGCTCGGATAGTCCCACTTGCGCATGTAACATCATTTTCACCTTTGATATTGATTAATTTGTGATTCAAATATAATCAAAGCAATCTAGGATAAAAATAGTCAACGCTGACTTACCCTGCAAATCATATACATTAGCCTTGTCTTTGAATAGGGGGCAATGTAAAAAAAAGTCAGTCCTGATTTATTTATCATTCCTTGCGCTGTATTGCGTTTTAAGCGCTGCATTGCATTTCTTATACAAAGTGCATAGACACAGCGTTAAAACGCTGAAATACGCGATTCTGTGCGCAGGGATTTAGCATAAAGTTGCTTTAAATATCTGCACGCGTAAAAAAGCGCTCACATGGAGCGCTTAGAATAAAAAAAGAAGTGGAGCAATCATCGCTCCACCTCACTACCAAGAAACTTCTGATTGCGTCTTTGGCGTCTTGCTGCGCTCGGCAACAGGTAGCCCACGTTTGCGACGCACCTCATCTTCTTCAAGAGGACGACCGTATGATTTAAGCGCTTTGTAAGCAATGAGGTAGTCCGCTCCCGTCTTGCAGCATTTCACCTCCGCCTTAGTACGTCGCACACCTCTCAATATAAAATCTTTTCTCTCGCCTTTAATATCCGCATAGCACTTCTCTCCAATGCGCAAAGTGTAGTCGGTGCGAAAATCTATCTCCGCCTGTGCCGCTGCAATTAACTGCTGCAATGTGGCGGTACTCATTAGTGCCATTTTTGTTTTGCATGTTCTACCCCTTAAAACATAAAACTGCGGGGCGCGCTGGCCCCGCTTCGATACCGCCAGTTAAGCTGCAAGTTGTGGAAGTAATGTTTTCATTTTTTCCAAGATGATCGACTCTTGGTTCGGCACTAGCTTGTCACCTTCTGCGAAGGCAATTTTAAGCAGAGGGAATAGCTTGCTGATCTGACCTGTTTGGGCGCGAACCGTTCCCATTCCGTAACCGTTTTTGATCAATGCCGCTTGCATGTTTCCGTCTTTCTTCATGTTCAAGTAACCGTCCGCAATCAGCGTCGCAAAGGCGATCTGCGTATAGCGGTTGAGTGTCCCGCCGTTATTTAGGTATGTGAACAATTGAATCACTTTTTCCGCAACTTTCTTCTGCACCGTTTCGCCAGTTACACTTGGGTCACTTTTACCGTTGAGCGTCACAGGTTGGTTATTCAAGGCACTGAGAAGGTGTTTGCGCTTCGCTTGTAGTTCTTCCTTCGTCAGATCAAGATCACTTACTTCAAGGATGATCAAGTCTGCGTTGCCACCTAAGCGCGAAAGCAGGACTTTCGATTTGCTTGAGTTGAAGTAGGTCACGCGGTCACTTCCGGATGCGTGGTTGGGCTTCACTGCTTTAGCGACTTTTGGCGCTTCTTCATTTTGCTCGTCGTCATCAAGCTTTGGAGCAAATGGTGATTTTTTCTTCTCTTTTGGTGCTGCAACTTCTTCCGCTGCAACTTCGGTGTCGGTATCAAGGCTCACACCATCTAAGTCCGCAAGTAGCGATTCATCGAACTCAGGTTCAGGTTCAGGCTCAACTTTCGTTACGGCTGATTTTTTAGCAAGCGCTTCCGCTTCTGCTTCTGCTTGCGCAACTGCTTCCGCTTGCATTGCGAGGTCGTCTAAATTAACTTCATCTGGAATGCTTGATGCGTCAATTGCGCTTAATTCAGCAGCGAGGTTATCGCCAGCGTCGATGCCCAAGTCATTAAATAGATCGTCTATAAGAGCCGCGTCTGCATTGTTGATTGCTGCATTAGTATTAGTGTTAGTCATTTTCGTACCCTTCGATTGAGTTATTCAAAAGCAAAATTGCTTTGTATGAATCTCAGTTTATAGATTTTGATAAGGATGCAAATGCTTGATAAGGCTATGTTTGTGGCGAATTTTAAGTGCTTTATAGGTAAAGAAAAACTCGCACTAGGCGAGTTTTGGGGATTAAATTTTTGAGCGATCACCACTCTACGCCAGTGATCATTGTTGCATCGGACTTAGGCTTCACCGCTTCTGCCTTATTGCGCTTGTATTCTTCCGAGAACGCGTTGTGTGACTTCATAAGATTTCCAACAATGATGAATGAGCCGTCTTCATCGTAGTAGGACTTGGTATAAGACAGCAGGGCATCTTCAAATGCCAACATCGCTTCGCTCGACTTGGAGTAGGTCTTGCGCATCGGCTCCTCGCGCCATTCACCATTAATGAAATTGGCGATGGTGATTTCAAAAATTGGATAATCGCTTGGGAATCGAAATTCAGTTATGTCTTCACCCATAAGACCTTGCCAACGCAAGGTAATTTTAAGGCGTAGGTCGTTGAACTGGCGAATATCAAGGTGAGAGTCATGGCGCTTTAATTCGTCAATGTCTTGCCACTTTTCCAGCAAATCCGCAACGATGGCGTTATATTCGTCTTCTTTGATGAATTTGCCTTTCAAATCGTAATGTTTAGACATGCGCTAAGTCCTTTTTTAAAGTGTCGAAATGATTAGTCGCCGCATTTGAGTCGCGACCAAAAGGTTTGATTTCAAGGCGCTTACCGCGTATCGCATAAACTTGAAATGTGCCATCTGCAAGCAGGCGCATTTGTATGAAATCACCTGTACGCGGATTGATATATTTGGCCAAAGTTTTCATTATTTCTTCCACAAGCCAAGCTCGCGCACCGTCTTAGGCACGAACTGATAATCTAATTTAAAACCCACACTCAATAACTCAGGAATTGAAACGTATCCGAGTTCAAACGGGTAGTTATTCATCGACGCAAAGCCAAACGCTTGATGGTGCGGTGCGCCACACATATCTAATTCGGTAATAAAAACTTCCGAAGACTCAAGAAAGTATCGGAATTGCGCAACTGCTTCGCCGCGCTGTCCGTCAGTCTGATAACTGCGAGGACATTTGATGTAACGCGCTGTAAACTTGGCCAACAAAATACTGTTGGTCATTTGATTGCGCTCTGCCTTCAAGTCGTCCAATAAGTCTCGCATCTGCGCAGGACTTATGATGCTATGAAGCTCAGCAAGGGCATCTTTAATTTCTTGAGTTTGCATAGTGTTTACCCGTTTTAAATATAAGTCAATATTGACTTATTTAATGATACTGTTTTTCAATAGGCAATCAATTGATTCACTAGGCTACATTTAAATTCTTCAAGTGTGAAAATTTCTTACGATGTTCCTGTTGCACCTTTGTCCAATCAACGTCTGAGTCTGACAATTTAGAAAAAACGCCTTGTGTTTTGTAGATATCAATCGAGCCTACCGGGTCCGAGAAAACTAGCGTGCCATCTTCGCGCTGCATAAAATTCGCCACATGCGTGTCGTAAAAGGCATCGGGGTGACTCTCCATAAAGCCCACAAGACTTTCAGCGTAGTCCTTATAACTCTGAATGCCGCCGATGTGCTTTGAGCTTTGGCATAGCTCCAAAAGTGCATTGCTTTGATTGACCGTATGAGATTCACTCTCCAGCGTTGCTAACATTGCGCGCTTGATCGCCTTAGAGATATGCGTGATGACTTGCTTAGTCGTACCGATTGGCACTTTCTGTAAGCGCTCTATTTCAACCAAATACATTGGCACGTCTTTAATGATGGCTTTGGTAAGTTTGGTTTCTTTGATGTTTGTGCCTGTTTTAAATTGACCAACAACGCCGTGATCTTTAATCAATTGCGGCGTATGCAACGTGCCCAATAAACGCTGATCGGTCAGCAAAGCATAGGACGATGGGCAAATGGTTAATTTCAAAACCGTATTGGGCGAATTGCCTTCAAAGACGCCAGAAAACATGCCTGCAGCAATGAGTTTTTTGTTTTTCAATGCAGGGTGCGACTTGCGCACCTCCCTGACTTCTTTGCTGCCTAAAAGTAAAATTTTCATGTATTGCTCGTTTAAATGTTCATATCTTATTAGAGTGCGTAAAAAATTGTTCAGCGCGCCATTTAACATTTCCCAAACAAACACCCTAAAACGAAAATAGGCGAGCTATAAGCCCGCCTATCGTCGTTGTTCAAATTAACCAAAAGCTAATTCAATCAAAAGGTGAGGTTTAAATATACAGCGATTAAGTCGCTTTGACAACTGAATAACATAATGCGAAGACGGCCAATGCAACAACAAACGTCCACACTAGATACGCTTCCAAAGTCAGCCGTTTGCGACGTGGTGCGTCTGCATTGTCAAACTTAAGCAATTCAGCACTAGGGAGCGGTGAAATGTACTCCTTCACCGCTCGCGGCTTTGGCTGCGCCTTTTTTTCAGTTGTCTCACTTGGTCCAGCGCAAATTGGCTCAAGGCCAATAGCTCCAGCACTGTCGCGTTCCATAACTGGACTGGGTGTTTTCACATCAGACTCCTTGCGATAAGCTTTACTTTGGCGCTGATGTTCCTGAGCGCGTTTAAGTTTTGCTTTACGTTGTTTTTGGTTCATGGTGTTCACTCGCTTCTCTATTGAAAAATGTTTAAACACCACGCTCTTAAGTGCCCTACAGCGAACAAATGTCCGCTAATTTTCGTGTGGTGACTTAATCGCGCTCCGCTTTCTTTGTAGTCTTACGGGGCGGTAGCGCTTGTCACAACACGCCTTACATGCTGCTGAGTAACGCTTGAACTTTTCGCCTTTAGCGCTTGTTGCCCATTGAAAGTTCCAAAATTCATCATCCAATGGCCAATACTCTTTGCATTCCAAGCACATTTTTTCAGTGCCTAGTTCGGTCACGATACGTTTGGGCGCTGTAGTCTCCTCTGTACCTTTCATAGTGACCTCACCACATAACGATAAAATCCACCGCATCTTTTAAAGAGGGCGTCAGTGCAAAACGTCCACTGCGGTGATCGCCGATGCGCGTAATTTTTAAGTCAAACTTTCCTTCTTCATTAAATAAAATGTCGAAGTATTGATTTTCATCCGACCACGTAATGCGTTCGCCACGTTTCATCACGGCCAACGCATTGCGGATGTTTTCACGGTTCTTTTTGGTTTCAGATACCTTTTCCATTCAAGCGACCTCCAAAGCTGATTCGATTGATTTTTCGTAGACTTCACGCTTCATGCCTTTAAAGAAACACTCAGCCATCACCTCAACATCATACGAAGCGGCATGCGCCGCGCCTTCGTCGTATTCAACGCCGAGCGCAAAGCAAAGCTCTTTAAGCTTTGGCAGCTTGCCGTCAAAACAAGCCCAACGAGAGTTCTCCATCGTGCAGAACGATGCCGCCTGTGGAATGCGTGTGCTCGAACGTACAAACTCCGCCGTCAGCATCTTGGTGTCGAACGCGATATTGTGCGCAACTAATAAATCCGCACCTTGCATGATTTCAGCGATCTTATCCGCGTGTTCAGCAAATTTAGGTTGACCCACAAGGTCAGCGTAAGAAATGCCATGCACACGTTGCGCTTTAGGCGAAATTGGGCATTCAGGGTCAAAACGCTGAATAAAGCTGTCGAGCAATTTGCCATTCCAGTCGTATTTGATCAGGGCAATTTCTATGACGCGATCTGTATCATCAACGCCTGTCGTTTCTGTATCGAAACCGAGAACATAAGGGACTTCTTCCATCGGTTTTACCTTTTAATTTAGTCAATATTGACTGATTATTTATACTAACATTTAAACATTTGGGGCTTTAAGGAAAGTTATCTCACCAAGTTTAGATAGCGTATATTCGCCTTTTTGTTTGGTGCGCATCATAAAGCCGCTGTCTATCCAGTCTTTCAAATAACGAGAGAGCGTCCTTTCACTGACGTCGCCTTCAACCTGAGCGAGAATTTCATCCCAACCCACGCCATTAGGAAAGCGCTGTAGCACTACACCTAGAATATTGACATTAATGGCAAGCATTTCGGCGCGCTTGCGCATAGGGCCGCCACCCGTCTTCTGACGATTATTGGTTTTCAAATTCTCTCTCCGATATCTCCAGCAAATGAGCCGCGTCGATTTTGATGTACGGTGAATTTCTATAGGCAGCGATAGGGCGGTTGCTCCACTCTGCATCACCATCAGGCGTTAAAAAATAACTTTGATATTTCTCAAATATGGAAACGACAAATAAAATTCATAACCAAGCTTTTTTGCCGCCTTCGCAACGAGGTTAAATTCCTTTTCGTCTTTGATTGCGATCATGTATCGACGTTTATTCATAGGGAATGGCCAAATAAGGTTGAAAGCCGCCTTAAACAACTAAGGCGGCTTGGTTTTATGAGTAGGGCAAACTCATAACTATTGAAGGAGCGCGTCTAGCGCATCACTACCATAAGCAACACCCGCACCAGCAAATTAGCGTTTTTCTTGCTTAGGCTGCGGTTCATCAGGATGATGGTGGAGTTCGCGAGTCGCGTAGTTGATCACTTCGTCAATGCCGCGTTCGACATGTTCGTTAATTGCGTCCATTAAATTGCAACCAACTACACCCAACAGGTTGTCAGAAATTTCAGCGTAGGACTCACCGTTGTCGTGCATAACTGAGAACTGAAAGCGAAGGACGTTTGCGATCAATGCACCAATTGCGCCATCACGTAAACTTTTCAACGCTTCGCGGTCTTCGTCTGATTGCGATTTGCGCATTTCATTTAGGCTGTGCGCCAATGCACCAACGTCACTTTGCAATTCAAGCAATAGCGTTTCTGATGAAATGTACCGCATACTGTTCGCGCGCTCTGCCAATTTCAGCGCATCAACTAAGTTTGTCGGCTGAGCAATTTCAACATTGAAATCCACACTCACACCAACTTCACCCGGCTTCGGATAGTCAGCTTGCGTGCCGTCAAAACTTAATGAAATGCCATTAATTTGGCCAAATTGAACGGGCAAGGGTTCGCACTTAGCGCCACCTAATGAAGTTTCAAATTCAGGAGCGGTGTTTTTCGCGCATTCTTGAGACTTTTCATCCCGCTTCGCGATGCTTGCCATGACGCTTGCCACATTTTCAGATAATGTATTTACCACGCACGCAATTCTTTTTGTCTCTAGGGACAATTGCGCAACAATTTCTTCCAATGACGTTGCTGTTTGTTGAGGTTTAGATTCGCTCATTTGCATGTACTCTAAATAGTGAGTTGAATTGTTTGTACTGACATTATAGTCAGCGTTGACTTATTTAATCTAGTTTTTTAAAGCAGACCCTAAAAAAAACCCAGACTCGATATTCCCTGATGCTTTCACGCGTTCGTTCTCTGCCGCAATGCGTTTTTCACTGCGTATATAGGCGCGTGTAAGTGCGTCTTTGCACGTTTTCACCCGAAGTTCGAGATCAATCACACTGCGCGGAATAAAGAACATCGGCACGTTTGAGAAGCGTTCATCGTTGATCACACCAAAACAAACTGAACTGAGGTGTTCAATGAAGCCCTCTGAACACTTGGCCGATGTGGTGTTTTCTTCAACAAGTGGAATACCCGGCTGCACCAATAAGATGCCTATGCAATACAGTTCAGCAACTTTTGCACAGCGTTCAATGATCTTATTGATGCGTTTGGATTGCTCGGGCGTTGTGTGCTCCCCAACGTGAATCAACGTATATGCCACGACGTCAGCAGGAGATCGGTCACAAACCATGTCTCTGCCATCACTCGTTGCGAAGATTCGCTCCATGGCGCTTACAACGTATTCTTGGACGGTGAGACGTTCATCAAGCGAATATGATTGATTGCTTGAATCGAACCCTATTTCCTTCTGAATGTCGCTGATGCTGAATTTCAGCACCTCAGCGCCAATCTCTTGCGCAAACTTAAGCGCGAGAGTGGTTTTACCCACTCGATGCGCCCCTGATAAACAGAGAATCATAAATTAGACCTTATCGGCGCGCGCTTGCGCTTGTTGGTTGGAATATTTGCCAGAGCTATAGCGCTTACCTAATTTGGCAATATTGGCTTCAATGGTTTGCTCACGTGTGATATTGATAAGTTGACGAATGCGTTCCATGTAGAACTCTAAGTCGCCTAATTCTTCGATCACGTTTTCAATGTCCAAAGGTTTGCCGTAAATGGTGTTCTTTTTAATGGCATCAAGCAATTCGCCAGCTTCACCCGATACACCCACACCCATGTGCAACAGATCGGCATTGATTGGGCTTAAATCACGAATGATGTCTTTGCCGTCTTTAACTAGGCCGCGTACCATTTCTTCAAATACAATTGGTTGCTGTTCCATTGTTGTAATTCCTTAAAAGTTGAAAATGCGTTTGGCTAAAATGTCGTTGTATGCGTCCATTGCGGTAAATTGCGCCTGCAATAAATCCCAATGGTCTTCGCTGATAAATTCAGGCTTGCCTTTGTCCAGAAACTCCTCCAGCTTGGTGAGTTTTTCGAACAATTCGCGCTGTTCCAGTTGCAGACGTTGCTTAGGTGTGTCGATCATGGAATGTGAGCGACCAAATACGTCCGCCGGAGACCAGGAGATATAGCCTTCGTGACGTGGGTCATTTGAGGTGCCGCCATCGACATACTCGACCAAATAACCTGCTTCATCGGCTAAATGCAGTTCGTTTTCAGGGAGTGGCCAATCGCGATAGTCGTTGTATTCCTGACGCGTCATTGAGCGTGCTAAAACTTGTTTTTTACTTTGAAATAGGCTTGGTTTTGGCTGTTCCATTTCTCTTATTCCTTAAACTGTTGCTTGAATTGCAGTGCTTAACGCCTTGCGTACGGCTTCTGACTTAGCAATTTCTGCCTGATTGGTTGCCACGCGGTATTGGGCCGCCTTAATGATGTCGCGCTGTGTGTCGATTTCGTCATGCAGCCCTTCCTCCAGGTCATGCAGGTCATCCACTTGTTTTTGTAGGTTGATGACTGCTTGATTGACGTTAAATGGCGCAGTTACTACTGATTTTGGTTTGAAGAAACTCATGGTTATTTTCCTTTGTTAAGCCACATTTCTGTTTCGATATATTTACGGTGCTGATTCCAGCCATCTAGGTTTCCATGCATTGCAGGGGTAGCCCATAACTCCGTGCGCAAGTCAAAGCTGTCAGGTGTTGCCTGATGCTCAAATGGCGATGCGTGTAGCGGTTCAGCGCCCACTAAGCGCTCACAAAGCTTCATGTCTTCCTCAATGCTTGCATGTGTACCGTCATGCTTCATGTAAGACACGCGGCAGCAACGTGCAGCGGATACCTTTTTCAAGGTTTCAATGTCGTGATTTAAAGCATCGGCATGCGTGATGTACGGCAAGTGCCATTCACCTTTACCTAGAAGCGTTGGGGTTTCGTTTACCAATAGCCCATCAATGATGTAAGCCAAGATATGAATCTCAGGCTGCGCATCGTCGTGGTTGCGTAAATTGGAAAAGTTTTCATAGTCCGTTGAAGTCACAACAACGTGAATGAATTGCCAAGGCTCTAAAATGCGGTTGGCAACTTGTTTGTGAACGCCAAGCTGCATCAACATCCAAGCGAAGATACAAGCGCAGCGCCCAGCAAATTTCCATGCCGCTTTTGCCATTGCACGCTTAACACCAGTAAGCTCAAGCTTGGCCTGCATACCGCCTTGATTGACGCCCCAGTGCATAGGCATCGCAGGGTCGTTCCAGACCTGTTTTAAGATGGTCATAATTGGAATCGCGCGTGAACTCGACGCATTACGTCCGAACTTTCGGTGCGTCATAAATTCAGCATGGAAGAAGCGCTGATATTTCAACTGAAATGTGGTGATGCGCTGTCCATGTTCGCTGATACTGTCAGCCAACATTCGTACGGAAATTTGACCTGATGCAATGGCTTCATCCACCATCGCTTTAATGTCAAATTTTGTCGTGGGCTTACCGAAAAGCCTCTTTAGAAATTTAAACATAATCTAACCTTTGTGTAGTCAATATTGACTGATTACCAAGGCAAAGCGCCGCCTGACTTATAATCAGTCACGCGCGTTTCAAAAAAGTTCTTTTCAGCCGTATTTGGTTTTGAAAATTCCTCAACCCATGGGAAAGGATTTTGCACACCCGGATATGGCACAAACGGTGCATCGATTTGAGCAGCGCGTTTGTTTGCCAAGCTCTTGATATAGGCTTCAATGGCATCAGGACTCACTACGCCTTTAGTGATGTATTTGCCCCAATTGATTTCCATTTGAGTCGACGCGTCAAAAATCTCCTGTGCATCGTTCCAGAAGTCTTTAGTGAAGACCTCACGGTTCTCAATGCGCAGCGTTTCAAGCATCTTGGTGAATAGCTCAAGATGGGTGCCTTCTTCATCACGTTGGATGTAGCGCACCATGTCAGCAGAGCCAAGCATCTTGCCTTTATCTGCAAGTAAGTAGAACGACAAGAAGCCCGAGAAGAAATACACGCCTTCAAGCAATACGTTCGACACACAAGCCAACGCAAAGCCGCGAGCAGTGAAGTTTTCGCCCAATGTGCGCGATTGCTTCAAAATGAACTCGTTTTTCTGCGCCAGAATACCGTCGCGCTCGAATGTCATGTAAATGCTCATTGGGTCAGCAGAGATCGTTTCAATCAGCGTTGCGTACGATTCCACGTGCAATGCTTCTTCCCATGCTTGACGCTGCAAGCAAATTGCAACTTCGGGAGAAGTGACGTGCTTGGCAATGTTTTGATTAATATTGTGGAACTGAATGCCGTCTAAATTTGACAAGAAAGCCAGCGCCTTGTCATACATGCGGCGTTCTTCATTATTTAGGCGTTCCGAGTAGCACGTGCGATCTGTGGACACATTGACCACTTCGGGAAACCACGTGTTATTTTTCATCTTTTGATGAAGTGCCTTCGCCCATGTGTGTTTCATTGGGCTAATGGCCATAAGTTCATCGCGCGGACCCAAAATTAGTCGGCGATCATTAATGCGGCTTGCATAATCTGTCATTGTATATTTCTCGAAAAAAAGAGAACTTATCCAGCTCTCCTTAATTGTAGTCAGCGCTGACTTATTTTATTAAATCAGCGCCATTATTTTTACATCTTAAGTGCAAGACTCACAGCTTGGGTCTAAAATCGAGCACATTTTTGCCACGCTTGTCGCTTCGGTTTCTGATAGCGCTTCGCTTGAACGTAATTGTTTCAATTCCTCAATGACAGTTTCTTTCATTGATGGGCTTTCAGCCGTGTCAGACTGACCGCGTAGGTAGTAAGTTGTCTTCAAGCCAAGTTTTTCAGCTTGCGTGTACCACACATCCAGATCACGACCTGTAATGCCTAATTTTGCAAATAGGTTGGTCGATTGAGACTGACAAATCCATTTCTGACGTACCGCAGCGGCTTTGATTGTCCACATTTGGTCGACATAGAAGGCTTCTTTAAGCAAGTGATAGTTTTCACCTACATATTTGATTGCCGTATCTACGACCTTGTAAGGGCCACTAAGGTTGGTCTTGTAGAACTGAGACAGGAATGCCGGTTCTGTGCATGATGACGAACCCACAATGTTTGAAATGGTTGCCGTCGGTGCAATCGCCATAATGTTCGAGTTACGCATGCCTTTCTTACATTTCTCGCGAAGGGCATCCCAATCAAAGCGACGCGGCTGATCGAAGAATGGCTTACCGTCATCCATGAGTTTCGCAGTATCAATTGGCAAGATGCCTTGAGACCATTTCGAGCCTTTGAATGATGGGTATGAACCCAATTCTTGCGCAAGGTCAGCCGATGCTTCAATTGCGAAGTATGTAATGACTTCAAATAAGAAATCAGCCTGTTTCAAGTGCTCGTCTGATTCATAATCTACACCTTGAGCCACCAGCCAATCGTAGTAACCCATCACACCCAAGCCAATCGGTCGGTGCGTTAAGTTTGATTTTTTGGCACGTGATGAAGGGTAGTAGTTGATATCAATCACTGAGTCCAAATTGCGCACGGCAAGACGAACGACTTGGCGTAAATTGGCCAATGGGTCTTCGTGTTTGGTGCTTAACGCAATTGGAAGGTTGATTGAGCCTAAGTTACATACGGCTGTTTCATCTTTTGATGTATTCAGTGTGATTTCCGTACATAAGTTTGAGTGATGAATCACACCGCAATGGCTTTGTGGGTTACGACGGTTGGCTTCGTCTTTAAATGTAATCCACGGGTGACCTGTTTCAAACAAATGCGAAATGATGTGACGCCAGATTTTAATTGCGGGCCATTGGTATTCAAATTTGCCTTGAGCTTCCAATTCTTCATAGCGCTGTTCAAATTCTTCGCCATAAAGCTCATGTAATTCAGGGTATTTGCTCACTGAGAAGAAAGACCACATTGCGTCAGGGTCATCCTTACGCTTCACAAGTAGACTTGGCACCCATGCCGCAGGGAATGTGTCATGCGCACGGAAACGGTCGTCACCTGACTCTTTGCGGAGTTCGCAGAAAGAAGGGAAGTCGGTGTGCCAAGCTTCAAGATATGGCGCAACTGAACCTTTACGTTTACCGCCTTGATTGACCGCAACAGCCGTGTTGTTCTGTACTTTGATGTAAGGCACAGCACCGCTTGAAATGCCATTAGTGCCTTGAATGATCTCATTCTCACCACGTACAGGCGTCCAGTCTGTGCCAATACCGCCCGCCCACTTCGATAAAAGTGCTGATTCTTCAATTGTGCCGAAGATAGATGCGAAACGGTTGTCGCCTTCTTCATTGCTGATCGTGTCCGATACCTGATTGAGATAGCAGCTTGAAAGCTGTGGTTTTGGCGTTCCAGCGTTGAATAATGTCGGAGTTGAAGACATATATTCCATGCTTGAATACAGTTGATAGTATTCAAGTGCCTTTTCCGTACGCTGTGCAGGCTTTTCACGCAATGCCACACCCATTGCAACGCGCATAAAGAAATGCTGTGGCAATTCGATGATTTGGCCAGAAGGCTTACCTGTTTCTTTTTCAAATAATGGATCGCGGTTATTACGGATGAAGTAACGGTCTTTTAAAGTATCCAAGCCGAGATATTCAAAATCCATGTCGCGACTTGGGTCAATGGCTGCATTGATTTCATCCAGATCGTAACCCAATAGGCGCGGGTCAAGCAAACCGTGAGAAACGCCAAAATTAAGATAACTGCGAATGTGAGGGTAGACAAATTTACCACCTACGATTGTGCCTTCTTCACCGCAAACGGTTTTGTACAAATCCAGCAGCAATAGACGCGCAGCAACTTTTGCTGCTTGGTGTTGTGTTGCAGAGGTGATTTTCGATGCCGCTTTTATGAGTGCTTGTTGAATGTCGCTTGTATTAATACCGTCGTAAATCAGCATATTGGCGCTATCTATCACATCGGTTGGTGAGATATTGGTGTCCGTGGTGGCCCAAAATACTGCTTTTTCAATTTTATGCTGTGCAAAAGGCTCTAGCGAACCATTGCGTTTGGTTACATTCTTGGTCATATCGATCTCGAAGTGGTTTTTAATATGGGAATAGCCATATTAACGAGGGGGGTTAATGTGGCTATTATAGTCAGCGCTGACTTATTTTTTCTAGCATAGAAAATAAATTTTCTTTACCAAATTACATCAGCCTGTGTTTTGGGAATGCCGCTCTTTTTCTCCACTTTAGTGACTTTATTGCGGTGCGCTTCATAACGCTCGTACATCCGACCTGTGATCACTTCCTGTTTTAAGTCCATCAACGCTCTACTCTTAAGCATTTCCGTCGTGTCATCCATATTCATGACTGCAGGCATGATCACGGTATGGCTGTACGCGCCACTTTTGAAAGGTGGATTGCGCTTTTCTAATTCAGCCTCTACGTCTTCATCAACAAGCTTAATTCGATGCTTTAAGTAATCTTCCAACTCTCTGCGCGAATCAACACGGGCGCCCTTTTTATGATGTAGGTCGCGCTGAATAGTCCAAGCTGCGCTGTCAATCCATGATTCGTCACAGACGTGGCTACAGCCAACTTGCACACCGCGAATGTCAATTTCAACCCCTAATCCATGTTTTTTTTGAAACGTGGAAACTTTAAAGTCTTCTGTCTCCATGACCATCATTGCTGAGCAGCCCTTGCATGGTGATGATTCACGGATGCTGTCATTGACAAATTTCTCAGTCACCTCCATAACCATCAATGGAAGTTCATTGGCTAGTCGATCTCTCTCCGCCTCTTTAGGTGCGACGGAGATATCAACTTCACTCGTCACTTGAACTTGAACGTGGTTTTCGCGCGTATTGTTAGAGCTTTGCTTCTCCAACATAGCAAAGGCGGGCGCGGAGAAAAATTCACCTTCATCCACGTTCATTTGAATTCCAAGTTTACTAATCATTTTAATCACCTCAGTCAGCGTTGATTGATTTTAAGATACAGCCTTTTGAGCGCTTTTCAACATTGAAATCGTGATGCGGAAATCATCCGTCAGAATACCCGCTTTAATTGCCGCCATGGCATCTGCAATGTGCTCATTAGAACTCAACAGCCCCATTTCACCTTTGAACTTGCGTGTGAGCCAAGTCACTTCCGGGTGTTCTTTTGCCATTGCTTCAATCATTTCTTCTTTGGTGGCGGTTTTGATGCCAGTTGCAGCCATCTTCACTTCGGTTGGCGTTACTTGAATCATGGGGATAGGACATGAAGCCAGAACACCGACACATATCCCATACGATGCCATTGCACGTGCTGACTGAGAACCGACAGGCACTTCGACAAATGCAAACAGCGCGTCTTTACAGGCATTCTGTAACGCATCATGCAGTTGTTTAGCGCGACGTAAGTCATCTGAGTTTTTACGCACCGTCTTGGCTTTCTTTGCCTCATCTTTCGGTTGGGCAACCTCCACATGCGTTACCGTGAATGGATAATGCGACTGAGTGATATCAATCTCCGCAATAACAATGCCGAGATTTTTAAGGCTTGGGTCTAGTCCAACAACTTTAATGGTATTCACTTGGGTTCTCCGTGATTTTCCGTAAATTTAATAATTAATAAATAAAAGAGTTAAAAGATATATGTAATATATTCGTTCGCGGTAGGATTACCCAAGTCACCGGCTCACCAAGCTTCATTGTCTTGATACTTCGCGGCCATAGTTACTCGGGAAAGCTCGGCAGTGTAAGTGCTCCGCGCCTCGCTTAACTCATTCATAAATGCCGTCAACTCACCTGACGCAAGATGGCGGTCCAGATAAAGAATCAATGCAATGTTCAGCGGTGTAATGGAGTCGCTTTTAGCGCTCACCAACTCCATTTCAACGTAGTCCAATTTTGTTGCAAATAGCGGACTGAATTGCACAAACAGGCGGTTGCTCTCACTGTCTACAAACGCCGACTTACCAATAAACTGTTCATTTCCGCCTAAAATGTTGATCTTGGACATGACGCCGCTTTTCGTATATCCCAAAATCTCACCGGCGTCGGGTGTGAATTTGTAGTGATCATCAATGCTGTTAATCTTTTTCCACGTTAGAGGGAAGTTCGACGTTAGCAAGCCATTGTCTTGTCGAACTTTTTGGAACATTTTATTGATTGATTCAGCCAATAAAACTTTGGCGACGTAAATGCGATCATTGCAAGTTGTCTCCAACTCCTCAATTATAGTTAGTTCTTGCTTGATTGATTTCTCAAGCGAAAATAATTCTGAGTCGTCTAAAATAATCGCGCTAGATTGCGCTATTTGCTGCGTCATTCGTTGCCTCTTTATGTTTCTGTTAAGTTATGCACTTAATATCAAAACGCGCTAGAAACGCAAATGAGAGCGTTCTAGCGCTTGGGTGTTTAGGCCGCAACTGCGACACGTAAATTATCGCCACTTACGGTTGAGTAACCTTCCTCTTTTTTCACCGTAATGACTTGATCACACCAATCGCGCAAACCTGATTGGTGTGAGATAATTAACACTGTTCCGCGTTCGCGCGCTTTGCGCTCCAGCAATGTCATTAAGCGCTCAAGGCCATTGTCGTCCAGTGCATAGTCAATTTCGTCCGCGATGAAGATTTGAATTGGCTTCGTTGCGCGACTTGCAACTAAATCCTGGAGAGCCATCGCTGTAGCCAAACGAACTTTGCGCTTTTCACCGCCCGAGAGTTTCTTGAAGGACGAGCCACCTGTATCGGTCGATACCGCGATGGAGAACTTCTCTTTGGTTTCACCTTTGGCAGTTGAAGACAGCGTTGTCCATGTTGCGTGTGCATTGCCGTCTGACAGCGCGCCTAAGTAATCGTTGGTTCGTGCGTTGAGAAATGGCGTGACTGTATCCAAGATATGTGCGCGTACGCCTGCGGGGCCGTAGATTCGCACTGCGTCTTCATGAAGGCGTACGTTTGACACCGCCTTTTCAACGATTGCTTGCTGCGCTGCCTTCTGCGCTTCATATTTCGCCTTCTTTGCTTCCAGTTCAGAGATTTGAGCGATAAATGGGTTGTCCTGCGTCATCATTGCTTTGGCTTCGCCTTTGATGCGCTCAACTGCTTCCTTCGCGCGGTCGAGTTTGTCGTTTTCTGCCTGCATGTCGCGTGCTTGTGTTTCAAAGCGACGAATTTTCGCTTCCAAGTCCACTTTATCCTGCAGCTTGTCTTGCAGTTTGACGATCTGAGCTTCCACATCAGCAACCACTTTGGCATTTTCGGCATGCTCGGCCTTGATTGTGGCTAAGGTTTTCTTGCCTTCATCTACGCTTGCGCGGCGAATATTGACCGCTTCATGTAGGTCTTCCCCGCAGTATTCTTTTCCGCACTCTTTACACGGTGTACCTTCGAGTTTTTCAACGCCTTGAATCTCTGCTAAGGTTTTCTTCACACGGTCAGCGGTGGAGCTGTATAACGTGCTTAAACGCGCTTGGGCTTCTTTGTGTGTGATTAATTCTTTATTGAGCTTTTGACGTTCAGCTTCCACGCTATCAAACCCTGCGAGTTTGGTGCGCATTTTGCTAATTGAGTTCTTTACCGCCTCAACATCGTGCGCCTTGAGCGTTTTTAATAGTTCAACATAGGGCGTTGCGGTGCCAATATGAGCACGGGCGCGGTCGCGTTTGCCGTCATCAAACTCGGTCGCTTTAGCTTTGGCGTTTGCAATTGTCTCTGCGGTATTGGCAATCGCATTTTCCAGCACAGTGATTTTGCCCAGTTCAACATTGGCAGCGTCTTTTGACTCGCCTAAGCGTTTTTTGGCAATCGCGTGAGCTTCTTCAAGCACCTGAATGCCCGCAGCTTCTTCGATTAGGACTTTCAAAGTCTTATCCGTCATCGACGGTAGATCAGGCATTTTTTCTTGACCCGCATACACCGCAGAGGTGAATACATCAGCAGAGCAGCCTACGATATCGATGATTACGCCTTGTGTTTCTTTATCTGTGCCGCGTGAAAGGTCAATTTCTTTGCCCGAACTATCAATGGTCGATACGATTAGGGAGTTTTTAAACAGCTTGTGTTTACGGTGGCGTGTGATGTTGTAAATTTTTCCGCCATCTTCAATGTGCAAATGAACATAGCAATCTTTTTTGGCGGTTTCGTTGATTACGTCATCACCTGATACATCACGCGCAGTTGAGCCATATAGCGCCCAGCAAATCGCATCCACAAGTGAAGATTTCCCTGCGCCGTTTGAACTTGCGGAGCTGTCATCGGCATTGTCGCCAACAATAAGCAGTAGTCCGCGATTATCAAGTTCAAGCTTGGCTTCACCGACGGTCAGGAAGTTTTTAATTGTTGCGTGTAGAATTTTCATTTCAGTAGCTCCACAAAATTTGCGGTGAATATCATCAAAATCAATGATGGAAAAAATAAGATCAATGCAATGATCAGGAAGCGTTTATCGCGCTTGTCGTAAGGTTGTTCGCCAAAGCAATAAATGCAGTAGTGCATGACCGCAAAGACGATCACGGCAGAAACAAGGGGCAAGTAACAGCGGATAAGTTCACTCACAGTCTTTCGCCTCCAATGCAGCTTGTTTAAGTGTTTCGAGATCGGCTTTGGACACGATTACTTTGTCTTCTAAGCCGACGTATAGGCGGTATTCGATAAAATTCATACTGCCGAGAATTACCGCAATGATGTGAAGTGCGCCAACTGCAATAAAAAATGCTTTCATTTGACTTTCATCCCTTTAACTTGTGATCGCACAATCCGAGAAACTTTCGCAGCCAACGCATCATGCTGTCACCATACGCGCATCAGTCAGGATTGACTGACACAGCGCCGCAAGTTCAGTTGGATGATCGGTTTCAAAACGGCTCACGTAATCAGATACGGAGGTTTCAATTGATGCACCCGCTGCAACTGTTGAGGTTTCTTCGCGTTCAATTTCGACAACTTTCTTCTGATATAGAATGTTGATGCCTTTTGCACCGCTTTTCGTCAAGAACTCGCGGATACGCTCAACGTCTTCCGTTTTATCTGAACTCATGGTGCAGCGCACATAGTTGCCATCCGCCGTGAGCGCCGCATCTTCTTCCGACATAGCGCTGTTGATTTCAACAAAGTGCGGGGCATGTGTTTTGCGCCAAGTTACTTTGCGATCTTCAACAAGCAAGAAACCCGCCTTTGAACCAACGTCCGACCATGAGTTATGCGTCAATGCGCCAACTGAGACGACGCCGTTGCCAAATTCTTTATGGTTGTGATAATGACCGCTAAACACCTGTTTAAAGCCACGTAGCGCAAGCCAAGCGTCGCTGAGACCATGTGAAGGCAATCCCGGAATAACACCGTCAATTGGCGCGTGAATCATCAAAGTCCATTCGTTCAATTGCTCCATTGAGCGAAGCGGTGGAGGGGAAGGCATTGCTTCGATATGTTTGGCGGCTTCAAGAATCTCTTTCTTGAGCGATTCAATGTTTTGGTGCCAGGGAATCATCGCCACGCGGTCATCATTGAAATACGTCGTTGTATTGACGATTTTACAACCTACACCTTCAAGCACTGTAATTGCTGAACCGTTACGTGTGGCTTCGCGAAACTCTAAATCATGGTTGCCTGATAGCGCTCGAACTTCAATGCCCATTGCTGCAATTTCAGCATACGCTTCGGCAGTTGGATTAAGTACAGATGGCGCAATTGAACCGCGCACATGAAACAGATCGCCTGCGTGATACATGCGCTTGCCGCCAAGCGCTTTAATTTCGCGCGCGCAGCGCAGGGTTTCATTCAAAATGATGCGAAGGCGGCTGTTTACGCCGTCTGCATCAGTTTCAGAAAAGGCTGACCATGCGTGATTATGGCTATCTGAAATAATGCCATAGGGGGTGATTGTCATAAGTGACTCCATACAGTGTTTGCGTTGTTGTGATTTAGTATATCAAATAAGTCAGCGTTGACTTAAGGCTTGTAAGCATAAAAATGATGATTACCAACGCGTCCAAGATATTTCATATCTTTGTGCGTTGTCCAAACAGGCTTTACTTGCAAATTGTGGAAATGCGTCACACCTTTCCATTTCTGATCTAAGTGCAATGCACCTATAAGCGCGCGTTCTGAGATTTGTTGAGACGCTGACCATTTGGAAAGCTCGGTGGGTTGATGTTGTGAGTTTAGGCGTTTTCCATCAAGCTTGACGCTTGTCCAAGAAAACTGTCGTGGAGCTAGAACCGCGTTACACACCTCACTTTCATTGTGCTTGGCGCGGTTTAGCGTAGTTTGAGCAACTAATTTCATTCCTAATTCTGGCTCACCTCGACTTTCAAAGTACACGTTTAATGCCATGCACAGAAAGGCAGAAGTTAAAGTCATGGTCTGACACCTCGTTGTATCTTCCGAACACCGGCAATCCAATTCTTCTCAGCACGTCCGCATGACGGTGAAGATGGAACAGGGTATGAGTAACCTGTAGCGGGGTCTGTTATAACTCGATGACCGCCTTTAGATCGCACCGTCCACCCACTTTTAACTAGGTCTCGGGCTATATTGTCGATAGTTCGGTTGTTGGATAAGCGCATAGTTTTTACCTTTATTTAGATTTAACATATACGCTTATTTTAAATTAAATAAGTCAGGATTGACTTATCTCGAAAGGCAACTTTAACGAATTTTGACCGATTTAGCAATGAAAGCCGAGGAGTGCGTGGTGCAGAAGCGAAAGCGGTCTTTATTGAGGGTGCGCTGCTGAACGCCACCAAATGCAGAAATTTGTGAGTGATTGCCATACAAATCATCAATGAGTGTGGCGTATACAAGTCGCTCTCGACCGATGCTGTGCAATATACCGACGTAAGCGCAACCCTTGCGTCGTGCTTCGTTCAGAGCAAGCGCATTCATGCGCCACGCATTGTTTTTGTTGTCGAGTAGCTTTGTTTTTTCCCCACGCGCTATGAGCAAATAGAGCTTATATACACCATCCACAACATAGAATGTACCCATGCGCTTTCCGTTAATCGTGTGTGGCACACGCTCAATCACCATTGTGTCAATCCCGTAGTTGCAATTTTAGTTTTTACGCCATTCAACTTGAGGGCGGGAACGCGCTCACTAATAAGTTTCTCCTTAATGCTCTCGTTAATCGTTTCAATTTGATCTTTAGTGAGGTAATGGCAAAGAGGGGAGTTGTTAAGAATGTGGCCGGTGACGTTGACCCCCTTTTGTTTTGATGGGAAATTGCGCACCGTTTTACCCGACGGTATGCTAGTCCACCCGCCATCGATAATGTAATCTTTAACATATTTGACACATGCTTTATCTGATTTGGAGCTGTTCGCTGCAATTTGGTTTTCAGAACAGCGAATGCTCTCACTTGTGGTAATTTTACCCGAGCTTGACACAATTTTTCTTGGCTCGCCCATGATATTCACCACAGCTACGAATCTGCCTTTGATATGGTCGTGGATTTTAATGATATGCAAGATTTCATCATAATTTTCATTTTTATAATACGCGGATGTTATATCGAGCGTAAAATATGGGGCATTTTCCATTTCTAACATATCACCAATCTCCATACGAAAAATTTTGCGTTGCTGGCACGTGCTTCTCTTTGGGCAAATCCTCCATCATGGATTTCTCAGCTTCAATCATCTGATCGCACGCCTCTACGTAAAACTCAAGACAGGGCATTAGTTCTTCTTTAATCTTGGAAAGATTAAATTTAGTACCGTGTCTGCCGTAAAACCTCTCAACTTCCATCAACATTCCGCCAAGAGCACTCTTAGCATCGTTCGTCATGTACCCCTCGGTGTCAAATTTAATTTCCGCATGTTCGTCAAAGTTTTCAGGCTTAGATTTTTCACCAAGTAGAACGCGCGTTACTCGCCTGTCGATGAGCTTTGATTTGGTAAGTTCAAAGCCGTCATACATTCTTTCTGATTGCGCCGAATGCTGCCAAATCAAAGGTGCGTCGCCATCTTCATAGTGCTCATCCGGCCAAAATGTTTTGACCGTTATTGATCCGCGCGTACCAAAAGAAAAAGCAAAAGATAGATTGGCTTTTTTGTGAAAAAACTTCACAGCGAGGAGCTTCATATCCATGTCTTCGCGTGAAACTGTTTTAACCGAAATATCGTAATTCATCCCCATGCTCCAGTTAATTCATTGTCAGTGAGCACGGTATTTTTGGCGGCGCTTTGCCTTTTACGCTACCAACAACGTCTTGTGCGCGTTCAAATTTTCTCAGCATACTTGTGGCGATTTTTGCGACGGATTCTTCACCGCGATTTGGCCACCCACCAAGCAATATTTCATCCAACTGCAAGATGAATTTCACGTATTCATCTTCACATTTTAAATCGAAGTGCCAACCTTGCTCTCTGAGCACTTGATAGCCAAATAGCTCATTGTGATAGCGACGTGTTTTTTCTTTTATTACGTCCGCAGCGCGGAAGGCTTTTGAGCTGTATTTAACAGTGCCGTCATTGGCCAATTCCATGTAGACACAAGCGGACTGTGTTGGTTTCCCCAGTTCTTTTAGGCTAATCAGGTCAACAATTGCGCCCGTGTTGCCGTTAACAACGCGCTTTACTGATAGCTTGATTTTAGATTTATTCATTTACCATCCCCCCAATTGATGCTCTGTGGTTTTTAATGCATATTTGTCCGACTTAACAACTTCAAGCGGCTCAACGCCTTCTGCGACCCAACTGAAAATTCGATTTAAAATTTTGTGTTCGCTTTCGTCATTCACAAACAACGTCGTCAAATCGTCTTTAAGGTCTCCAATTTCTCGTTCATCGGCAAGGTCGGCAAATCTAGCCCCCAAATCTTCTGCAAAAGTCCCTCCAGCAAGTCCTCGAATCTCTTTCTGCCGATGTTCAAATTTATACTCAGCGTTGTTTGGGGTGGGGCTTAATGGGTCATACATGAAGAAATCATTCACACGGTCGCTGGGGCCTGATTCGATACAAGCCTGTCTACCCGTTGCCTTGTTTAAAAGCAGAATGAGTAAAATGCCCTCGTCGCCACGAAAAAAATATATGCGCATTTCCAACATATCTTTCATCACCAACTCCCCCAATTGCCGTCGTAGTGTTGGTCTCGAAGGAGCTTTTGACGTGCTTCTGCCATGTAACGCTCCAGTTTTTCGTTTTCACCATCCCGAAAGCGCTCTGCCGCTGTCATTGCGTCAATTCGAGCTTGTTTCTCCGCTTGCTGCTTCGCCACTTTTTGATTGCGCTCAATTTCTTTGAGTTTTAATTTGAGCTGTCCTTTTGAGAACATTGGGTTAAATTTTGGCTGCAGGCTTGAATTTGCGTAGATGAATAAGTCCAACGCGCAGTTGACTTCATCGTCGAATGAATAATAAGAGTAGGGGATGTTAGCGCTGTTTCGCTTAGATGAATCACCGCCATTGCGGTAATTCAATAAAGCCATGATGTTGCTGCCATCTGTGTCAGAATCAATGACTTGGGATATAGTTCTGCCAACAAGGTGTGTAGGTACGTTTCTTTTTAAAACGTACCCCATGTCCTTTTTCACATCTTCTTTACTCATGTTTTCGTCTCAAATAAATCACTGTCGCCTTCTTCTTAAGGTTGACAATGTGAGGCCCATATAGTTTCAGCATATATTGATAAAGACGTTCAGATTCGCGTCCGTCTTTACTGTTGATCTCGTTGTGATTTGAACTCGCGTGGATGAGTAAAAGCTCACCGAGCGTACCGACCTCAACGCTTTCAACAATTGCTTTTGATCTAATTAGTTTATCTTTACTCGATAGGATGTAAACTTCATCGTCAGGCTTAATGCGCTTGGACCATGAAACTCCCAATCGAAAAGTATTAAAGATTTCGTTGTCCATACCGGAGAACGGAGGCGCAAAATCGAGCGCATATTCTTGCTTCATAAAAGTGTCCTAAACTCAGGTCAAAATTAGAGTTTAGGACACAAAAACCAAATGGTTAATTATTCTTCGTCAAGGAACTTGTCCAAAGCTTCCTTAGCGTCCATTGATACATTCACCTCAACCGTTGAGGTATCAGGTGAAACGCTTGGGATTAGCGCGCGAAGTTGGCTTAAACCTGTTGGGTCAGCTTTCAATTTTTCCACTAAAGCTTTAGGGAAATATTTTTTACCATCTGTCCATTCAACGTATGAGCCTGATGTTTTCAACGCACCCACTTTCTTCAAGAACTCCACCAAGCTGAAATGACGGTCAAAGTACGCAACGCCTTTGTCATCAAACCACATACGCATTGAGGTTTCTTGGAACGGTTTAGTGTGCTTAGTCTTCACAACTTTGGTGGCAATGTCTTGACCAACGAATTGCTTTTTACCGCCAACTGTTTCGTAGAGCTTTGTACGCCCTAATGCGATACGCACCGATGAATAGAACTCTGGAGCAGAGCCACCTGGGGTCGAGGTTGGATCACCGAATAGAATCCCAATCTTTGTACGCTGTTGATTCAGGTACAGGAAGGTCGTGTTGTTTTGCTCTGCTGACTGAGCCACTAACTTCAATGTATTCGACGTTACACGCGATAGCGCGGACGTGTCATTCATGGTCAATGACGTCATTTCACGCTTATTGCCTTTGCTGTCGTACAGCATCGATTGCGGTACAGCGGATGCAATTGAGTCGAGCACAACTAGGATTGGTGCTTCTGGGTCAATGACGCCCGACGCACGAATCAACTCAATGGCACGAATGGCTTGTGCGTTGCCTTCTTCCCACGTTTCAGGTGTTTTATAAATCCAATATGGACGCTGATCGCTCAAGCCTAAGTTCTTGGCAAGTCCAATATCGAATGAGCGTTCCCAATCGATGAAGATGGCCACACCACCCATTTTTTGCACACGAATTAAAAGGTCAGTGGCTTCGGCTGTTTTACCGGCTGATGGTGGGCCATACATTTCAACAATACGACCGACAGGGATACCGCCGTCATATTTACCTGAAATACAGTAGTTCAGTTCTGCGTCGCCTGTGTCAATCCACAGTTTCACGCCTTGTACTTCTTCATTTCCACCAATTGATTTATCCAATGCTGCTGAGAGCGCCTCTGCTGCTGCTGATAATTTTGGTTGTGTCATGTCGTTATTCCTTAAATGGCTTTTTCGATTTTTTCTAAATCAACTTGGTTCAATTCAAGATTGAGTTGGCCGCCTGAATTAAACAAAACGGTCACTTGGTAAATGGCGTTGCCGTAGTCGCTCTTTTCCGTCCAAGTTGCGTGCAGTCCAACAATTGCTTTAGGGTCTATGTACGCGTATGCGCCGTTTCTGTGCGCACAGTTGCAAACTTTGATTAAGCTCATGCGGCGATCTCCAATGGTTCAAAGGGTTTGAGAAAATTCGGCACGTTTTTCAAAATCGACATAAATGCCAATTCGCCGCATAGATCAGTGAAGGCTTCTTCATTCAATGCGCCTTTCTTAAATTCAACTTGTGAAAGTTGTAGAGGTTCAGGCTTAAGAAGTTGCATCAACTTCATATTGCGGATAAACAGATTGCGACCTTGACCGATATAGGCGTCGGTGTGTGCCTTGAGTGCTTTCTTCTTAGCTTTGGCGTTGTCTGCTTCGCTAAGTGTTTCGTCTTCCACGTAAACGAACTGAGCTTTCCATTCGTCTTTAGTGAAAGGGGAAGTGCCTTGCCATAAAGAGCGCAATGCTTTGGTTGGTGGTTCGATTTCACCGCTATCACACAAGCGCCAAAATTCTTTGATTGAACCGTATTCAGCAAGTATCTGCGGCGCAGTTAAATCACCGATTCCACCGACACCACTAATGCAGTCTGAGCTATCACCTGTTAGCGCTTTACCTTGTAAAAAGGCAAAAGGGGTGCGATAGCCTGTTTTCTCAAAGAAGTTCTCAAACTTCACCACGCGTTCATCCGAGCGAATGTCTTGCCAAGTGACGTTTTTACGCAGTAATTGCAGCCAGTCACGGTCGCCAGTCACCAACAAAATTCGTGCGTTTGGATGTTTTTTGAGAATTTGATTCAGCAAAATTCCAGCAACATCATCGGCTTCGTGAATGAAACTTGTGAACTGTGGGATGCCGAGTGCTTCAAGCATTCGAGCAATGTAAGGGCGTTGCTTTACATAGGCTTCATACTCCGCTAATTGCTTAGGGTCTGAACGTCGGTCGCCTTTGTAACCCGGCAATAACTCGAAACGAAATTCAGCCTTACCATCCCAAATGTTATAAAGCGTGGCTTTTGGATAGCGCGTTTTAAAATCACGCATAACTTTGATGAAGTTGAAAATAGCTTGAGTCTGCATGCCGCCTGAATGCAACTTGGTCACATACTGCGCCGCATAACCAATTGCGTTTGAGTCAAATAGGACAAAGTCGTACATAAAGAATCTCCTTGACGAAAAGAGCCACCATATAGGCGGCTCTTTGGTCGAACCGAATTAACCAACGTCTTGCATAAGGAGGTCGTTTAATTCGTCGTCAATGTCGATTTGCGCAACGTCAGGGCGGCTTGCTTCGTTGGCGCGAACTTCTGTGAAGTCTGCATCATCGATCTCCATGCCCGCTGTTGCAGGGCGCGAAGGTGCGCTTGTGCCAATTGCGCGATCAGCAGGGATGTGAGCAGCTTCGCTTTCAGACAAACCAACAAGTCCACGAACAGTGTTGATAGACAGGCGTTTTTTGTCTTCATTCGCTTGGTTCACATAGTCGTCAAGGTCATTCAAACGGCTATACACGTCCGCCGTGTTCACAGCGGCTTTCTTCGTACCTTTTGGAAGTACGTTGTACTTGGTGTTGAAGCCTGTACCTTCACGGTTCACGGTGATGATTTGGTGATCTTGGAAGATCGCTTCACCCCAATCTTCCATCAGGTCGAGAATACCGCCAAACACGGTGTAACCGACTTCAAGGATTTTTGGTTGACCGTCATGTTTGCCGTCAGCATCACATTCAAGTACGTTCAGCAGATAAGTCTGTTTGGACTTCGCCGCTTCAAGCATTTTGACTTGTGAATCGTCGGTAACGTGGTGTGCCGCGTCTGCAAGTGCATTACAGATAGGGCAGTCTTGTTGGTATGTTTTGCTTAAGCACATGTGAACGGCTTTGAGGTCGTCGTTCGCGTCTTTGACAAAGTGTTGACCAAATTCGCGGTAGAACACCTCATTACGCTCGGTCTTCCAGTCTGGAAGGATGACGTAATGGTTCGCACCAGGCTTAGGCTTGAGTGTTTTTTCACGACTTTTAATCGCTTCTTTTTTCTCTTTAGCCTTCGCAAGTAATTTAGCTACGTCCATAAGTTTTCTCTCTTGATGTTTTTCAGTTTAAAGTTTTAAAAGTTAAGTTCGGGCAATTAAGCCAAGGTCACAAAATTAAAAGCATTTCTAAATTTATGACCTTATCTATTATAGTCAGTGCTGACTTATTTTATCAGGGTTTCTAACTATTTTTTGCACCGCCCATCGCTCGCATTGCCGCAGCGTGTGCAGCGGGCGTTCCCACTTCACTACCCGACGAGCGTGAGTTCGCTTGGGCGGTGGTTGTTTCAAGGAAACGCATCTGTCCTTGCATTTCTTGACGGCGATAACTACCACGCTGAATAAGCATGTCGTTACGGTCTTTCAATGAGAAGACAAATCCTTTGTGAATGTCGGCATACATTTCTGCTTCAATAACCGACTCTTTAGCGGAGCGCCAACGTGAGTCTTTGCGCACCGCGTTTTCAATGGCTTTTTCAGTCACCTTTTCACCCGCTTCGACAAATGCTTTGCGGTAGGCTTCGTATAAGATTGCTTCGATACCGTCGAACTTGAGTTTTAAGCGTGCTGCTTGCGCTGCTGCACGCGCTGCAAGCTCATTTTGACGAGCCACCAGTGATGCTTGAGACGTCATAGCGATATCAAGCGTGGCATCGGTAAATGCGATATCACGGTTAAAGGCATCGATATCAGGTTGATATTTCATTTTTGCCAATTCAGAGATAGCTTTGTCTGACTTTTCAGCACCACCTACAGGTCGAGGTGTAAAGTCTGGAATGGTTTTTGTTTCAAGCTCGACAGGTTCATCAGGCTCAATTTCAACGGGTTGATCTACTTCGACCGTAACAGGCTTGTCGGCTTCAACCGCAACGTCGGCATGTACTTCGATTTCAATCTGTTCATTTAGCTCCGCTTCGAGTTGAGCGGCAATTGCTTGCGCGTCGTCGAGCGAAGGCGGCGCTTCTGCTTCAAAGACCTCTTCTAAGTCAAGCGTTTGCTCGGCATCTAACACCGCTGCGGCAGAAGGTGGCGCAAACGCTGCGTCGTCTGGCAGTTCGCCATTTTCAATTTGCGCCATAATGGCCAAATCTTCTTCTGAGATTTCAATCGCAGGAGCGACTTCCACTTCTTCCACCGCAGGGGTTGGCTCAGGTGTAGGTTCAGGTGACTTTGCGGCTGTTTCTGCGATTATCTCCGCGGTCTGTTCATCGAGTTCGGCAAGCATTGATTCAATGCTGAAATCGTCCACGTCAGGTGTTTTGGTAGTCATGTTGTTTGCTCGCTTTTTTATTACAGTTGATAGTTTACTTTTTGACATAAGGGAGTAAACGCGCTGCGCTCACTCCCTGAAATATTCCCTACGAAATAATCTCTTTGACTTCTTCAAAGGCTTTGATGATGCCGTTCAACTTACTGGCATCGAATAGGCACTGCTGCGCGTTTAGACCGCATACGATCATTGCGTCGAGTTTCGGATTAAAGTACGCCTTACCGACCATTTCGCTTGGCTTCGCTTTTACATCAGGCAATAGGCGTTTGATCGTTGCTGAACCCATGGCCACAATGACTGCGGGTTTGAGCAATTCAATTTCACGTTCGAGATATGGCGCACAGCCGTTGATCTGTTCTGCACTGAGTTGCTTGTCGCTCTTTTTGGCTTTGACCAATGTGGTGTAGTAACCGTCGCCTAAAGACAACCCAGCTTCTTTGATGGCAGCTTTGACATACTGCGCAGCCTCACCTTCAAGCAGCTTGTCTTTCTTTTCCTCCTCCCATGTCGGGCAGTCGGACACGACCATGAACTTCATTTTTGAGCCAAGTCGTACATTCGGGTGCGGTTCACCTGATAAGCTGCATTTGCCACATGCTTTACAATCCTTCATGTGCTCAACAAGTGACGCACGCAGGAATGGTTCAGTCATATCAGTAACGCGATCTGCCTTAATGGAGTCAATGATCAACCCCGGCATTAGCTCCATCTGATCTTTACGCCGTGAATTGTCACGCGCAGGCGGTTCAGCTTTATCAATAGAGGCGTATGCACCGACAAGCTTGAGGCTTTCAAAAACGCGACTATTGACCTTGCTGCCTGTTTGCTCACTGGCGTTTTTAAATTCTTCAATGGAGTCAAAGCGACCTTTTACTTCCGCTTCATCGTCATAGCCATAGACCGCAGTCTTTTCTTCACTGCCGCGTTTGCCTTTGAATCTCACAATCTTCCAATCGCGGTTCATGGCACGCAGTCGCATAATGGCAAGTGAGGTAGCTTCTGAGACGCCTTTGACCGAGTTAAAAGGCGCTAAAATGCTGTGATTGTCTAAAATCACATAGCGGTTTTCGGACAAGTTGATATCAGGCGGCAGCACTTCAATGTCGCATTCACGCGCATCTTTAACAAGCCCTGTCAGCTTGTCCTCGCCAACTACAGACAAAGAGGCAGCGAAGTATTCAGCAGGGTAGTGGACGCGCATATAAGCGCACCATACAGAAATGATGGAGTAAGCCGTTGCGTGACTTTTGTTGAAACCATAGCCCGCGAATGCTTCAATTTTGCGGAACAGATCGGATGCAAATTCAGGATCCACCGCATCTCCGACTAGCCTTGTTGATAATATTTTCATGTCAATTCTCTCTTAAGGATGTTGGTGATCTGCGTGCTTGAGATGCCATATTTTTCTCTTAGCTTCTCGTAGGTCATGCCGCTGTTACGGTCTGTCACCAATGTCTTGCATTCTGTTTCGTTTAGCTTCTTAGATGGTCGTGCGCCTTCTATATAACCACCAACCGACTTCCATTTAGCGCCTGTAACAAGTTGGTGAACCTTGATGTCGGTCAAGCCATACTTTGCAGCTAGATTGATATTCTTTGCGCCTAATCGCTTTTCTTCACGAATTGCCAAAACGATCTCTTTGGTCAAAATGGCGTTGTAACGCGCTTCGCCCTGTTGAACCGTATTGTGAGCAAGTGCATCTGCCATATTGTCTAGCTGCGTGCCAAGCGCAAGGTTGCCCAATGTATTGTTTTTGCAGTTACCATCGAGGTGACGAACAAGAAGTCCGTCGTCCTCGGTCTTGCCCAGAAACGCCATCCCCATCAACTTATGCACGGTGCGCGTATAGGGCTTGCCATCTTTAGACAGGGTTACGATGTCGTAGCCAAACTCATGATCTCGAACGGCAATGACTTTGCCCCTTTGAAACTTGTTCTTGATTGTACGACCCATCGAATCGTTGTAAGAAACGTAATGATCCACGCTTCTTACTCTGCCCAAATTAGAGACTTGATACAGGCCTTCAAAATCAACTACGTCTTTCCAAACTTCCATCTTTCTTTACCTTTTTACTATGTCTATCTGTATAGTAACTCATTGAAATTAGGAGTTAAAGGAAATAATCTCGGCGCCATCAGAAATAGTTTCTTCGACCGTTCTCAACTGTCCGTCAGTGCATTTGAATTTTTTGCGGCGATGAACTTTGATTGTTGTGCCATCTTCAAGATCAACCTCGATACTGCCAAGCACACCGCCCTCAATGAATTTTTCTTCCATCAGAGCCATCTTGTCTTTGTCTTTTTTGCCCATAGCGCGACGCAACATATCTGCTTCTGCATTGGTGAAGCCTGCAAAGTCAACGGAGACCTTCATTACCTGTTCCTGATAGATAATGACGCCATACGTGTCCTTCAGAGTGTCGACCATGTTTGGATGATCGTACTCAACTTCACGAATGCCTTGACGCACCGCCACATAGTCTTCGAGTAGTCCTGAGTCCATAGGGCCTGGACGATAAAGTGCAGTGGCCGCACAGACGTCTTCAAATGTAAGCTTGCCGCCTTTTGTAATATCTTTTAAGAGGTTCTGCATACCCCTACTTTCTAGCTGAAAGACACCAACAGTTTCACCTTTGCCCAACGCCTCCAGCGTTTTCGAGTCATCAAGCGGAATGTTCAGCAAGTCTAATTCAACGCCATGACGCTCTTTGATATAGCCTTGTGCAATACTGAGTGTATCGAGGGTTGATAGACTCAATAAGTCCATTTTGATCAAGCCCCAATCTTCAACGACGCGCTTGTCCCAATTGACCACTGAGACACCGCCATGCGTATCAACGACTGCGCGGTTTTTAATGGGTTCACCCGCAATAATTACGCCTGCAGCATGTTGTCCAAATGACTTCACACGCCCTGATAATTTCTTTGCGTGCTTCCAAATCGTCGGATGATCTGATTTAAATTTTGAGATTTCAGGTACAGCAGCGGCAGAGGATTCAAGGTCTACGTTTGAGCCATGCTCTTTGATCACAAGCTTGGTGGCAGATAAATCAAAGTTCGACAATCCACTAATACGCCCTGTATCACGCAAAGCGGAAGCGGCGGCAAGTGTGGAGTAGTTTGAAATACCCGCCACATGATCTGCGCCATATTTATTCATCAGGTATTCGATCACGCGATGGCGACCACTTGCTGCAAAGTCTAAGTCGGCATCGGGCAAATCGAGACGTTCAGGGTTAATGAAACGCTCGAAGATTAAGCCAAAACGAATCGGGTCTACTTCGGTAATGCCAAGTAAATACGCGACAAGCGAACCGCCAATCGAACCACGTCCGGGGCCAACAACGACACCATTCGCCTTCGACCACCGCACTAAGTCTTCCACAAGCAAGAAGTAGGCTTCAAAACCCATCGTTTTCAGGGTGTTCAATTCGTACTGTAAGCGCTCTTTGTAGGTTGTGCTCAACTCTGTACCTGATGGCCGATGACCAAGAATCGGTGCGGAGAAGCGCTCTTTCCACCCAGCAAGGCATTTTTCACATAATGTCTTGAACTCGTTGGCACTTAATGTCGGCAGTGATACGTCTTTCTTGGCGAACACGTAGTTACATTTATCAACCACCTCTTGCGTGTTCTTCAATCCGTTAACCCACATGTCCTTCAATTCCGTGACGGTAATTGGCTCATGCTTGTGCATACGAAGGATGGTGCGTTTTACGTCGTCAACCAATGCCGTACCGTCTTTAAAGCTCATGGTTTTAATAGGCTGAATTGAACGGTAGGTCTTATCAAGTTGCGTATTGGTGGAGATTGCATTGAGTACGTCTAAGCTCTCCGCATCTTCGTCGCTGAGATAGCTAACAGGCGTAGAAACGAAGGTCTTTGCGCCTATCGATTTGCTGCTTAAATAGCCTAAGCAGTTTGTACGGTCGAAAAGCGGGGACTCAATGGGCGTCAATTCAACATAAAAATCATCACCAAAGCGATCATGCAATTGTTTAGCAATCGACTCATGGTAGGGGTGAGCAAATAAATTGAACATATCGCCCGTTGTAACCACGACGTCTTCCAGTGCCAGAAGTGCGTCCAGATCAGTTCGACTGTGATAGTAGAAGTTTTCAGGGGTCATTGCTTGAGTCAGCAGCGCAAACAGTCCTTTGAGGCCCTTTTCCGACTTCACATAAACTTTTGGGCAGAAAAATAGGTTTGACTTAGGCTCGATACCTGAGTTCTTTGGCGGTACTTTATATTTCGCGTCATCATAAACGCGTAAACGACACCCAAATAAAGGTTTAATGCCTTCTTTAACAGCTTTGTTAGAGAAGTCCACAAGTGCGTTTAATGACATATCATCAACAACAGCGACGGAGGTGTAATTTAACTCTTTCGCTTTCTCGATAATGTCATCCACGCACAGCAGTGATTTACCGACTGAAAAGTCGGTTTGCACTGATAAGGCATGTGAATTGGTCATAAGTCTTTCCGTGTTAGTCAATGCTGACTGATTTTAAAAATATATTAAACGTCAAAAATTTTAGGATGTACTACATATCGCTCAGAACTATCCTGTGCTGCGAGCCCAAACGACGTTAAGATCACAATGCCAAGTGACACATGGCCGGCAGCGCTGCCATCAGTCCAACCGAGTTCGCGCATGAGGTACGCTTTTAGTTCAGCCTTTGTGAAACCGCCATCAACAAGCAATTGAACCGTCTTCACGAACCACACAGGCTTTTTACACGCAATGGCATTTTTGTGCTTGGCTAGTCCTTCTTTAATGTCGTGAATCATGCCGCTTTTTAATAGATTTAAAGCAAATGACTGCGCTTTTACTGGCATTTTTGCAATCAGCATTTCCTGATCTTCGCCCACTTCAAACACCACTTTCTCAACTTTGGTGGCGCGTTCAACGATCTGTGGTAACTCTGGCTTCACGCCGTATTGCACTTCTTGACGTCCGATGTTCATTTCTTGGCGATTGCGCTCACGTTTTTCCTTCGTCTCAACGCGGGCTTTCATGTGCTGACGAACCAAGTCTTCCACATTTACAATGTCGCGAATCTGCGCCAATGTCTCAAACGACTTCTTTTCGCAGCTTTCAAACGCCACACATGCCATACAGCACTTGCTGTCCTTCGCAAAGCACGATACTGACCCAAAACAAGCAGGTGCAAGTGATGCGATATCGATTTTATTGTCTGTGATTTCCATCGTTTTAAATCGCTCTCAATTCGCGCTATAGCGCGAGTTATGATTAATGTGTGACTTTATACCGTCGCAGATAAAACCGCATTTCTAAGCTCTTTGCGCGCTTTCTTGATTAGGTATCGCGCTTTAGGGTTATCCCCCGCAGCAAGGTCGAGACAGCCCGCAACAAATGCAACCGTTAGCGGACGGCGGCGAATTGTTTGATCATCAGTTTGCGCCGATACTTCAAACTTAGCCTCGTATGCGCGCAATTCATTTTCGATGAACTCAGGTGGATTTAAGGTGTACTCAAGTAATAAACGTGCAAAAGGGGAAAGCTTTTTCGCCGCTTCTGCAAGCGCTTCCATTACCTCATAATCCCCTAAAATATTTGCGCTGTTTTTGTCTTCAAAGATATTCGCGCCAATGCAATCGTCTTCATCTGAGGGATTGTAAAGATCACATTCAAGGCTGACATGTGAATGTCCGCGTGCCGCAAAGTACGTGCGTAACATTGAGGTAACTTTATTGTTGCAAGCGTGTGTTAAGTAGGTGCTTAACTTGCTTTGATTTTCATCCCAAGACTCCAACGAAATCACAAACACTTCACAGAAAATTGAAAACAGTTCTTCCGCATCAATTTGATAGCCGACTTGAGTAAGTCGGCCTATGTTTTTACGTGACAAAATATGGAGCAAGCGGTAATGATCTTTATACAATTGATCTTTATTCATGGCTTTTCTCCAAGTCAGAGTTTTCGGATTAACCGAAAACTCGTTGAGACAAGCCATCAACAACTTCTTTGTCCACACGTGTCAACTTGTTGGAGAACGCAAGCTGAATACCGTGAGGGTAAGACGTGCGGCATAAACCAATTTTTGCAGCGTTGATCAATGCACGTGGCGAAATGGTATCGCTGATCTTTTTACCGTCGTAGGCATTACGAACGTGTGTTGCGAAGTCCACTAACTTGTCTGCATCTTCTTCCAGTAAGCCTACACGTTTTTGCAGAATCAACGATTCGTCCTTCTTGCTCATGTATGACTTATAGATCACTGAGCCAAAACGGTCGTAGTTGGCAGAGTTTTGCAAGTTTGTACCTTGATACAAGCCTGTTTCGTCACCTGAACCGTTGGTGTTACCTGTTGCACAGAAACGGAAGTTTGGATGCGGTTTGATGATACGGTTTTCAGCATCCGCTTCTTTAATCATCAGCGCTTTGCCTTCAAGTACCGCTTGGTACACAGACAGCACAGACGGTAAGGCGAAATCGTATTCATCTGCTAAGTACATCCAACCGTGCTTCATTGCGAGCGCCAATGGGCCAAGTTCAAAGATGGTTTCGTTGTTTTTCACCGTCCACATGCCAACGATATGCGATTCTTCGGTGTTTGATGTGTGCTGAATACGCACAAATGGACGACCTGTACGTGCTGCCACCTGTTCAAAGAGTTCAGATTTACCTGAGCCTTTGTGACCCCAAACGTACGGGTTAATGTTCAATTCAAGGGCGATCATCACGTCTTTAAGCTCAGAGGCATCATAGACGTATGTTTCGTTCATTTCAGGCACTAATTCTACATTCGTTGGGTTTTGCACACACGTTACAGGAATTGGCTTACCTGACGCGCTCATGGCTTCTTTACCCGTAAGGTTGAACAGTTCGTGAAATGGCTTTTTCACAAGCAAATCTTTTTCTTCCGACGCTAGTCCAGTCAATGCTGACTTATTTTGCTTAGGCTTAGATTCAGCGATTACTTCTTCCACCTTTTCTTCGTTTGTAGCGGCTTCGGCTTCTTTTTTCGCTTGCGCTTCGGCTTCTTTTTTCGCTTGTGCTTCGGCGTACATTTTTAACGCTTTGTCCGACATTAAAGGCGAAGTGGGGTATGCCGCGCTATATTCAGTGATAGTCATGTTTGGGTGATCTGATTTCAAGTGAGATTGAATCACGTGAGTTTCTGCGCCACAAATTTCGCAATTAATAGTGTTAGACATGATGTTGCTCCACAAAAGGTAGTTTAAAAATTTATTAAGTCATATTCGACAAAAACAATAATACATAAATCGAGTTAGGGAATAAAGTCAGTATTGACTTATTTTTTATATTCCCTAACTCTCTCCCTCTTAGCCTAAAAGCATTTGTTTTAGACGTGAGATTACTAAGGACGGTAATTCGGCAACGTCGTTGAGGACCATGTGTTTAGGGTAGAAGCGTTCAACTGCATCCGACTCAATGCCAATGCCGATAATGTTCACGCGCTTCTTCTCGATGCCGCTGACAACGGATTTCAAGTGAGCGTTAAGCTGCGAACTACTGCCAGATGCAGCAGGGTGTCCGTCAGACAGCACCATCATAATTTTGCCTGTCTCTTTACGCCCCTGCAGACGTCGCGCTGCAATCTCCACGCATTCACCATCGACGTTGTTCGCCAACATACCTGAGTTCGGTAGCCAACCGAAACGACGCTTTGTTTCCGTGTTAATGCGTTCATCAAAACCTTTGATGATTGGCATATAGAGGTTTTCAGAGCGTGAGTATTCTACGCCATGATCGCGTCGTGCCTTTTGCATTGCTTCGCGTCGATCACCCCAAGAAGCAGAAGGCGTATGCGTTGTGAAGCAAATCACCTCATGTGCAATCTTCAAACGATCAAGCACAGACGAGAGGGCATAAGCGGCCGCTGCGGCAGTGTGAATCTTAGAGCCTGACATTGAACCGGATGCATCGATCACAAGGGAGACCGCAACGTCTTTGGTTGATGACTCTTGCTTCTTGCGGAACACGCGGCTGTCACCTGTTGAAGCAAGGCGTGCAAGCGAACCGCTGTTCAGTTTGCCTTTACGCAGTCCAGCTTCCCAAACCGCTTGTGAACGCGCTTGAATTGCACGCTCCAAGTCTTTCTGCATTGGAGCAACCATTTCACGTGTTTTGTTTTCTAAGGACGAAAACATGCTGTCGTTATAGTTGCGTTCAGGCACACTGAGCTTTTCAATTACATCGCCTTCGTTTGTGAACACGTTGTATTCACTTTCTTTGGCGAAACTTGCTGCATCTTCGGCAATTTTGGTGCTGACCGATTCACTAAATCCGTTCAATTCATCTTTCATTGAATCAAGAATAGCGCTTCCGTATTTGCCCATTTTGCGCTCAGAGTCCTTATTATCTCCGGGTTTCCACTGAGAGTCTTTCGGCTTACCGCCTTTGCTACCTTTGTCGTCGCTTTCTTTGCCTTCTGCGCCTTCGCCTTCGCCTTCATCTTCGCTTTCGCCACCACCCGCAGCAGCTTCACCTTCTTCACCTTCGCCTTCGCCTTCGTCTTCACCGCTTGAAGCAGATGGCGCAATGCCTTTACCTTTACCTTCACCGCCGCCTTCACCGCCGCCTTCGCCGCTTTCATCTTCCGCGTTGTCGTCGTGATCTTCTGGAGCATCGTCGTCAACTTCATTTAAGATTTTATATACGCGGTTGGCGATTCGAGCTGCATCTTTGGTGCTTGCAAGCTTTTCAAGTTCAGGTTTCAAGGGGGTTAATTTGTCCCACAAGTCTTGAATGATTGGCATTTTGTCTTTCAGGTAATCAGCATAAAGCTCCTGACCACTCAGCGCACGCATCATCGGGGTGAACAATGAGCTTACAAGCTGTTCATCTGGCGCACCTTCCGCTTGCAGACGTTCAAATTCAGGACTGATTACGTTGTCGAGGAAAAAGTTACCTGTATTTTCCAAGTTGCTGTATGAGCCGCGATATTTCTTCGCTATCAACTTCTCAACGCGAGAGTCTTCCAGCAAGTTTGTGAGGTTGTGCAGTTCTTTATTACCTGACTTGACATTAAAGTCAGTAAACAAAACGTGTGCAACTTCATGGTCAAGGAAGCCCTGCACCGCAGCAATTAATTGATCTGATGCGTTGTCAGGCAGATAAGGTAAATTTACGCGAACAGGCTTGTTTGTACGTGGGTCGTTTTCAACAAACGCTGATAGACCCTCTTGCGTAACGCGCACGGAAGATTCAGTCAGCATTTGCGTAATAACTTTGACCGCTTCGCGCATAATATGGATGTTTTCGTTCATATTGAAAAATCTCAATAAAAAATAATGGCAGAAAAATAAATTAAGTCAGCATTGACTGTATTACATCAGCGATTATAAAGACGATATTTGTGGAATAGAAGTGTTATTTTGAGGGAATTTTCATTAAACATGTTGGGGGTGAAAAAGACTGAAAACCTGAGACCTCTCAGTCTTTTTCATCCTTTATTTTTCATTTTTGTAATTCTAAAATCAAGTTATCCCCCAATACAGAAGTAAGGATAAGGCTTGAAACGCCCTCACTATTAATGACTGAATGCAAGTCAAAACCGAACCCACTGTGGAGTAATTCTGATTTAACGCTCTCATTTGTGATGAGTTCCGCCGTTTGTTCTGCCGTTGATTTGATTAATTTTACAGCCATGTTTTCACCATTTTTTTAACATAAACGCTACACTAATTATCCTTCGCTATACCCTATAACTGCTCTAGCGATACATCATTATAGTTGCATTTATATTAATTTACCTTGTTTTTAGTTGAGGTTTTGCAATATTTTTCATCAGTTTTATAACTTATTGAAATGCATAATTTAATTAATTTAATAACATTTAATAAGTTTGCGCTGATTTGAATCCTATGCATAAAATATGTCATTTTCCGGCCTGAATATATGTTTTTGGTCACATTTTGCTTTTATTGATAAATAAGCTATCCATTAACGGAATTAACACGGACTTAGCTATTGGGTAAATTAGCGCTGACTGATACAATAACAGTGCTTTTTTTAACTATAATGAGCTAGAGAGAATAAATAAACTGGCTCAACTAGCTCAACCTCGTTGTTTTTTTTAGCTTTAAGGACTCATATATGACTATTTCAAAATCTCGCCGTAAAGTAACAGTCGCTCAATTTTTGGAAGCGCAAATTAATTCCTCCGACAAGGCTCAGCACGAAATTGCGGAAGAAGTTGGATTTGCAAAGCCAACTATGGTATCGATGGTAAAACTTGGCAAAGCGAAAGTTCCACTAGATAAAGCGCAACCAATTGCAAAAGCATTGGGTATCGATAGCCGTGATTTCTTCATGCGTTGTCTTGAAGAATATTTACCTGTGGTGTTTAACGAGATCGTCGAACTCACAAAAGATCAGCCTATTTTGTCTCAAAACGAAATTGATATTATTAAACGTATTCGCGAGGCTCGCCCAGAGAATCCATCAATTAAAACCCCAGAACAGAACAGAGCGTTTGACAACTTCCTTGCCACGCTTACTGGGGAATAATTAAATCTACGTTCATTAATAAATATTTTCGACTTGATAGACATTATAAAAACCCAAATATAATAACCCTGCCTAAAATGCCCTAAAATCTATCTTTTAGGGCATTTTTTTATGTGCCAAATAATCAATACCGCCAATTTAAGTAGTATATCAAGTCGAAATTCATAAAATAAGCAGGGTAAATGCTATACGCGCCATAACTTGTCGCGCTCATAGAAAATAATTTTAGGGCATTTTATTATTTATGGACTATGCTAGACTGATTCTATATCGCCACCTATTTGTGGAAAATGCCCTAAAATTATGAAAAGTGGAAAAGCACCATTCGTCACTGATGACGACCTCCAATTAACCATGAATTTACTTCGTGGAAAGAATGCCAGACGCAATAAAGCCATTTTGCTGTTTTCTCATTTCTTGGGACTGCGCGCAAAGGAAATGGCCGCACTTAAAATCGGTGATGTAATCGATGTGCGCAACGGCAAAGCCAAACAAGTGATTCGTCTTTTGGCCGCCTATACCAAAGGCGGCAAGTATCGTGAGGTGTTTTTAATGAACGATGAAGCCGCTGAAATTGTCAGGGATTACATCTTCGTTGAGCGCCAATTGATCGCTGACGTACCGTTATTCTTGTCGCAAAAAGGCGGTGCATTTAGCGCGAATACGATGCAAAGAATGATTGGAAATCTATATAAAAGCGCGGGTGTAAATGCGAGTTCACACAGCGGTAGGCGCTCATTTGCAACACACCTAATCCGCAATGGCGCTGATATCTATTCGGTTCAACAGCTTATGGGGCATAGCTCCATACAGACCACGCAGGAGTATTTTGCCAGTGACCCAAATCACTTGATGGAAGTGGCAAGAAAGCTAAAAAGATAGTTTTCTGTTTTTCTATTTTACTATCTAACTATTTTTATAGTTTACATGGAAGTTTGCCAACGAACTATCTTCAAGGTAAACTTTAATTTTCCAACACTTATGTTCGGAGTCAAAAGGTGATTTTACTACTTGCAAATGCCAAGGGTGGCGTAGGCAAAACCGCAACTGCAACCAATCTTGCAACGTGGCTTGTCCATAATAAGAAAGTCGATGTGGCTTTAGTTGATCTCGATACCAACAAAAACTCGCGCAATTGGGGCGTTTACCGCGAACAAAACAAAGCGTCTTTACCTGACGGTCTCAATCAGATCCACGTTGAATACTTGGCCGAAACACCAAATGCCTATGATCGTATTGTTGAACTCAATAAAACTTATGAATACGTGATTTTGGACATGGGTGGGCATGACTCAAACGTGTTCCGTCAATGCCTTCTTGGTACAGATGAAATCTTAATTCCACTACGTCCAAATCAAGGCGATATCGACGTGACAAGTGATGTGTTGGAAGTGATTGAGCAAGCCAATGAAATTCGTTCGGGTGAACTTGAAATCGACCCAATCATGCCGTTTATTTACTTCACACAGGTTAATTCCAACCCACGTGTGCCTGCGCTACGTCAAGCCGTTGCGGATTTCAAAGCGGCAAGTGGTGACGCATGGATGACCATCGATTCAACTGCGAGCTATTCACGTCAGGCATATTCAACCGCATACGGCGCCGGCCTTGGTGTGATTGAGTTGAAAATTGGCGCAAGCAAAGCGGCAAACGACGTAAATGAATTGGCTGAAATTATTTTTAAGGAGCACTGAAATGACGGGATTAAATAAAGCGGCAAGAATTGATGCTGAAAAAAGCACGCAAGAAAGTTCGGCGGTGAGCGCGTTCATCCAGCAAGCACCTTTAAAGGCCGATGTTGAAGCGAAAGCGCCACAAGCCGAGAAGGTTGAGCAAAAGCCAAAGAACTCACCATGGCGTGAGGGCGCGCTCATGTCTGAGGACGAATTGCGCTCTACGGACAAACGCTTTTCTGGCTTCTTAAATATGGAATTGCAACTGCGTTTACAGTTCATTAAAAGCCGCATGAACAATGAAGCATTGTCACAAGGCAAGAAAGCGACACGCATTTCAATCAATGAGCTACAGGCGATGGCTGTTGAAGACTATACCAATCGCATTTTGAAAAAATGGGGCTACGATCTATAGCCCTAAATTTTGGCTCGAACTTCGTCGAAGTTGATCTTTGCATAATGCGAATACAACTGATACGAGTTCATGCCAAATGCGTCATGCACTTCCTCTTCAAGACTCGTCAATGGACGATGGCCCTGCACATTCTCCCAAAACATATAGCTTGTCTGCACGCTTAAGATTGCTGTATCAATGATCTCTTTGGCCATAGGTGATAGCTGAGCGCGCATCCGATATGCCTGTTCAACTGTCATGTGTTCAACTTGCGTTATCGGTAGATCAGACTCAAGCGAAAATAACACTGCTCTCCTGCGCTCATACGACATTTTCTGCAAGCCAGCAATTAAAGTTGATAGCAGCAACGAGCTACGCTGTGGACCCGAATATGACGCAATCTGTGGTGTCTCAATCAGCCCCATTTCCACCGCGTATTTGATTTGCTTGATCAAGTATTTCACCTCAAGCTCAATTTGTGAATCTGGCACTTCACGTAATGTTTTTAAAATTAAGGCGGTCAATTGCACCGGCAAGACTTGATTCACGTCTTTGTGCCAAAGTTTTGAAAGTGATAAGTCACTGTTTTCTAGCACAGGCAAAACGCCTGGCACTTCCTTTAAAAGCATAAAAAGCTCCAACCAAAATCGGCTAGAGCTAGTTTATCTGACAAATTTTACTTGGGTAAGCGTTTATGCCACTGCTGCTGGGAATGTATAGGGCGCAAATGGCTTTTTACGCGCTGCATCCTGATTGGCAAGCAAGTTCACATTACCGCTTACAACCACAAATGAACTCCACTGCTCTTGCGCCATTCGCACCGCTTCACGGTGATCAGGCGCTTCAACGCGACCTGACACAGTACCGCCACTTTGAAGATTGAATCGATAAGAATAAATGTAGGTTTGCATAATTAAACTGCCTTCTTGCTTAGGCTATTTACCTTTGCGTTTACGTGATAGTTGATAATGTCGAGGATGCTTTCATTATCCATCTCGTCAGTTTCGAGCATCATGTCATATTGGCGCACGACTTCATCCGCCCATTTCGATTCAACATCAAACATGACCGCCAATCGTTCGGCCATTTCTTCTTTGGTTTGTGCGCGGTCAAACAAGCGAAGAATGGCTGTCCATGTCTCAACCGACAAGAAGATCGATACAAAAGGCGCGTTATTTGCTTCCAAGTAACGACGAACTTTTGCAAAACCGTTTGGCTCAATGATTAATACCGCATGTTCATTTGAGAAGGCATGTTTTTTAATTTCATCCATCCCCAGTCCATACTGATGTTCACCATGCTGATTTCGCTCAAGCAAATGCGTTTTGGCGAAATCTACTTCACTTAAAAAGTGGTAGCTGATGCCGTCGATTTCTTCTGGACGACGTGGGCGTGTCGTACACGTCACCACGCGATTAAAGCCTTGATGCTCAAGCAGCCCTGCAATTGTTGTTTTGCCGCTGCATGTTGCTCCTGAAAGAATTACAAGCATGTTTCTTTCTCCACTTTGTTATCGACAGAAGGGTCAGCCTTATCGACGATTTTGACTAAATTATTAGGATGGTTTTTATTCCAGCGATTTTGAACTTCAAGCGCGAAATATTTAATTGTGTTTTCCAAAGACTCAGCGCTTTTAGCATGTTTGGTAAACGCATTACACATTTCTTCCAAATGCATTTGACGCGCCAAGTCATGATCGCTATGAATGTAGCGCGTTAGGATTTCACCATCTTTATTCATATACTTGATGGTTAGAACTTCAAGTTTGGGGTTGAGCGCCGTTAAAACAGCGCGCCGCATTACCAGCCAACGATCATGTAGCTTCATGTTGTTCACCAGCCATAGTGTCTTCAACGACCTCAACGCCTTTCGGGTCACCAATCATTTGAAGGTATGTGATGTTTAAGTGGCTTACCGTGCCTTCCGCTGCGTGCAAGTTGGCTGCAAATTCTAAGCAAGCGTTATGGACTTGCTCATACTCAGTCGCATTGTTGATGTATGGCGTGTTGCGGTAAAAGCGCACCGAACCAACGCATTGAACATACGCCTGACCGCTCGTTGGGACGAGCGTGTAGCCGTACGACGCCATAAAGTAGAATGATTTATCTTTTTTTGGCTTTTTAGCCTTAACCGCTGTTTGTACGCTCATGTTGCATTTCTCTATGTTGTTAAACTGATTGAATAGCGTTGTTAAATTGCGCTGTAATGCGCTCTAACGAGTCCGCCTCTGTTTTGTCTGCTCGATATGTGTCTTCGACTAAACGTGGCAAAAACAAGCTGTGAGCGTCATTTGAAGCGCTTGGTTTTAATATTTGATTAGAGCGGACAGTGACAATGCGGCCAACCCAATCATTAGGCGCTTGATCAACTTCATCACGCATTTTTTCATTCTTCACCGCCACATCCACGATCAATTGACCGCAAGCTGATTTGCAATTGAATGCCCCTGCACGACCTTCGTTTTTAGAGCCGACTTTGCCTTCGTTGACCGCGACAATTTCTAATTCGCAATCCGCTTCAAGCTTGAGCTTGATTTGCTCTTTTGAAGTGCCGTCTTTCCAAAATGCGTTAGGGTGTTTGATGACTGTGCCTTCTTCGCCTTTTTTCAACAGTTCGCCATAGTGCTCGTAGGCTTCTTCCAGCGAGTGAACGATACGTGTAGGAATTAATCGAAGTGGGGCTTCAAGACCCGATTTGCGTGCCGCAGCACGTGTCATCGCCAGCAATAAGCGGAAACGCTGCTCATACGGCACATCAAATGAACCTTTGGCACGCACTGAGGTGATTGGAATCAAATCCCACACCACGAATACAGGACGATCACCTTCTTCAAATGAGCCGCCTTTAATGACACTGTTTAAAATGCCGTTGCCGATTTCACGCGGTAGGATTTTACCCGCACGTTCAACCAACAATTCACCGTGATATTGCAGATCGACACGGAGGTGTTCGCTGATGCTATTGATCAAATCGCCAAACGGTTCAATTGGAAAAGGTGTCCCTTGACGACTTGAAAGCACCACACCTGTTTTTAAATTCGTGACGTTGACAAACATGCCGTCAGCTTTAAGCTGTGAAAATACACCTTTAGCCCAAGGCCATTTGCTTAGATCGGTATCTTTTGGCAACGAACAGCGCTGATATGGGAATACAGGGATGAAGTCTTTACATGCTTTGTTGATGGTTGACGCACCAAAGCCCGCACGTAAGTCTTTGCGCAAAATCCGCATAAGCAGTGAGCCACTTTCTTTGCTGAGTTGGCCCAATTGCTTTGCCAATTCTTGACGTGCCGCATTGCCGGTGAGTTCACGTTTTTGCAACTGCTCAAGGAAGCTCAGTGTGTCAACTTCATCGAAAAACAGTTCGCCGTGTTCAATGGCTTCATCTGCTTTTGTTGGCAGCAATCCAAAGACCTGAAATGGGTTGTAGGCAAGTTCACATACGGTTTTGAACATTTCGCTTTGAATGTGTTTTGTCACCAAAGCTTCTTTGTTCTTTTTCGATGAATCTTCCGCGATCTTGTCGAGCGCAATCAATACGTCATTGCTATTCATTGCAATCGTCCTTAATTTAAGAATTTAGGTGGAGTATTTTTTTCTGCGTCTTGCATTTGCAGTGACATTTCTTGGCGATGCAGCTCTCGCTCGTTGCGTTCTGCCTCTGTTAGCTTGGCATTGGTTTGCTGCGCGAAAATTTCAACGTATTGACTGAGCACGCCAATATAATGTCGATCACGCTCCTCATTAAAGCCCTCAAGAGAGATGCCTAAAACGTGCAGCCCTTCTTCAACCGTATTTGCCCCACAACTCACCATCGTTTGCGCTTCTTTAATTGCCGCACAGTTCATTAGTGAATTGATGATGATGCCATCTTGATGCGCGCAAGTGGTTTGCCCAAATATCGTCTCGGCAAGCGTTAAAACTTGCTTGATGAATTTTGTCATCGCCTCTACTTCACTTTCGGGACTTTCAAATACTGGATTGCGATTCATGTGATACTCCACATACTTAAAATAAGTATTGTTTGTTAAAAATAGTGTTGATTTTCATAATATTAAAACCAACAAAACATATTAAATAAAAATCAGCGTTGACTGAATTATTTAGATGATACAGTGTCTTTTTTAGGATTTGAAGCGTTTTTCGCAATTTCAATATTGATTGCGTCGGCAAATGTTGACCCCGACGTGTGCACGACAGGCTGTTCAATTACTTGCGGCTGATCTTCTGCGCCGTATTCACGTGGGGTAAATGTAATACCGCGCTCAACAGGGTCTCGGTTGACCGTTACGCCTTGACGATTTAAGCGCTGTTCATTTTGAGCCTGCATTTCTGCGCGGTCTGTGTAATAG
>NZ_JBZAYQ010000004.1:0-10228 GCF_058243025.1 Acinetobacter sp. 797_lipA
AATATAACCCTTTTAGGGTCTTTGATTTTTTGCGTGGACTGCCAATCCATGAGCCAATTCTTTTCTGTTTGGTTCCTGGGTTGCCTACCCATGAATCAGACACACTCCCCCTTCTTGAGGACTGCCAATCTTCGAGAAGCTTTAGTGGTGAAGCTGCGTGCGTGAGGAAACTCTAGCTGGCGCGGCTACACTAGGGGCTGGCGGGTGTGACTCCCGCTTTCTACCTGTTCACTCATTTTGATGAATGAACACCCTCCACTCCCAAGGTGGAGGTCAGTTGGGCGACAAGGACACGGGATCACGGTGACGTGGCGGTGGGAGTAACTTCCCTCCTAGGCTGAAAGGGCCGAAACCCTGTATTAAAACAGACAGTCAGAGGACTCACGGAATGAGTAACCTCGTGAATAGCTGATAACCAGACGCTTCAAGTCAAAAACAAAAATAAAGACAAGGGCGTAGGTTATACCCACAGGTGGGCTTTTGAGGGCATCGTGAGGTGTCAGGGTTGCAAGGCGAAAGCTGGCGCAATCGGTACTCGATTTTAGGTAGAACAGTGAATTTGTCGGAAGACATTCTGTTTTGCTGTCGAGATCAATGGATAGCTCAAGCCTGTAAGGTCGTCAACATGGTGCTTTTTAGGCTGTGTATGTCGATATGGGTAAGGCGTGAACGTGGATGATTATTAACTACATATTGCATTGTATAAACCTGATACGACTTGGAACTGCGATCGGGGGAGATAGGAATGTAGGTGTTGTATGTAGGAGATCGGCACGGGTTCTGCCAGTTTTCAGGCAACTGAAAACAACTGTTTTAATACTAACTTGGGAAGCAGTTTTGTTTGATGACGAAGCCGTATTGCTTAAAGATTTCTCTTTAATTTGAAGAGGTTTTTATTCAATCGGAGGCAACTTCCGAAAATAGAACTGTGGGAGAGTGACTTAGTAGGGCTTTGCTGTAATGGCAGAGGAAGCATTTCAATTCGAGTGAAAGGCGAGCGTTGGAATGAGTAACGAAAGGACACGCCATTAAGTTGGAGTGTGTAAGAGAATTGGAAGAATGTGGTTTGAGGATGAAGTTTGGCAACTTCATAGACTTGGCGGTCTAAACCCTCCAGCCACATTTGTAAAAATCGACCTAGAAGATCAGATTCGAGTGGCATCGGATCCAGAAATTCCAAGAACCTTGAGAAAACAAGTGAAATCAAAGTCTTTGATCCGACTTTTTATAAACGGTTAGTGGGGACCTCACTTAAAAAATCCTGACGCAGCCGATTCTGCTGAACGAAATTAAAAATCTGTGTGTCCCTCATCACACATAAATAACTGAGATCAAAGTCCTGAGTACGACTATAAACTGCTTTCCATTTTGCGCTCATTTGCGTTTTAAGCCATTTTCTCTATTTGATATAGGTAATTCTTGGTAATCAGTGAAAAAACGCGCCTACCCCCTATTTTTTGCCTCTAATCGTTATATCAGAGCGAGTGTCTACGAGCGAACTGAAAAAAATTGCTTATCCCTTTCCCTGATTACAAGCTCCCTATCCATCAATCACTTGCTTTACAGAGCATCCCGAATGGGTGCGAACTTTCCAAGTTTGAGTCCTAAACCGAGCGTAGCGAAAAAAAAGCTTTATGAGCGAAGCGAATTCCGAGTTGCTTTTGCTTTTTTCAAAAGTCACGAAAATATTAACCAAAAATTGCCCCAACGAATCGAGCGAAAGCGAGATTCAATAGAGTTTGAGCGTAGCGAAAACCAAGGGCAATTTTTCATGATTCAGGTTTTTAATTATTTTAAGGTTTTTAAATGCTTTTCAACTTGCTATAAGCCTTATATTTCAATGTTTTCAGAGTATATATAAAGACGTTTAATTACCAATACAAAGACGTTTAATTACCAATACAAAGACGTTTAATTACCAATACAAAGACGTTTAATTGTCATTAAAAGACAAATTAATACTTGTCTTTTAAATGATTTGAATTAATATGTCTTTTAAAGCTATTAATAACTCATATAAAGACGTTTAATTACCACATGAAAAAAGATCTTGTAGTTAAAACAAATCGTTTGAATCAAGCATTTCAAGTACTTTCCCTAGCAGAATTTCATATTGTTCAATTGGCTATTGTAGATGCCAGAGACACTGGTACAGGATTAACTACAGACATGCCTCTAAGAATAGATGCATTACGTTATGCCGATGTATTTGGTACTACTCGACAAAATGCTTATATGAGAATGAAGGAAGCGGAAGAAACCCTATTTAATCGCCGATTCAGCTTTTTTGATGAAGATGGAAAACTTGTAAAAAGTCGTTGGATTTCTCAAGTTAAATATTTGGACAATGAAGGTGCCATAGAAATTGTTTTTACGCCTGCTGTTGTTCAAGGCATCAGCCGTATCAATGGGGTAAAAGAATTTTTTACTCAATATCTTTTGAGCCAAACAGCACAATTAAAAAGTGTGTATTCAAGTAGACTCTATGAATTATTGATTCAATGGAGAAGTACAGAAAAAACCCCCATCATTAATTTAGAAGACTTTCGTGCACAGCTTGGAATCGAAGAAAATCAATATAAATTAATGAGCGATTTTAAAAAAAGAGTTCTTGATCTAGCTATTAATGACATTAATGAAAAAACAGATATTAAAGTAACTTATCAACAACATAAAAAAGGTCGCTCGATCTCGGGTTTCTCTTTCAACTTTAAACAAAAAAAATCAGCTGCTAAGTCACTAGAGAATAAGCGGGATCTAGACACTATCGATCTTTTTTCAAAAATGACCGACAAACAATGCCACCTATTTGCCAATAAACTCTCCGAACTCCCTGAGATGAGTAAGTATTCCCAAGGCACGGAAAGCTATCAACAATTTGCTATACGCATCGCTGAAATGCTGCAAGATTCAGAGAAATTTAAGGAGTTAATTCCTTTACTAAAAAAAGTAGGGTTTCAATGACGTTGTTAATTGACATTGTAAAGTTAACAGTCAAGTATTAACACAAATTGAAAACTGGTTTACATGATGAAAAAACTGTCAGTTTCAGAACTAGCAAAACTATATGGATACTCTAGACAGGCTATTTATGCCCATATAAATAAAGGAAATTTATCAAAAGGATCTGATGGATTGATTGACTTTTCAGAGGCTTTGAGGGTCTTTGGAGAGCCACAAAAAAACAACTCTACTGTCAACCAAAGTCAATCAACTAACAGTCAAAACTTAACAGAAGTTGACTTATTAAAACGTCAAGTTGAAATACTAGAAAAACAATTAAATCAGGCAGTGCAGAGAGAAAATCAATCACTAGAACGTGAATCGTTTTATCAAGAACAGATTGAAGCTATGCAACGTCTATTAGAAGCCCCAAAAGCCAATATGACTACGTTTACCGATCAGAAATCTAATCAGGATATAGCAACAGATCCTCGGTTAGAGTCAGAGCCGAACTATGACGGATTGACTACTCTTGAAAACAAGCGGATTCCAGTGCCGGAGCATATTGAACAGGAGCCTGAAAAAAGGGGCTTTTGGAGCCGTTTTTTTAGACCCTATGATTAACCACGATTGTTTAACTGATATGAACAGAGTCGTGAAACTTTGATTAAATAATAAGCGTGGAACGTGAAAAATCATAAAAAAAACCCATCTTGGGGAAGATGGGCTATTAACTAGAAACTACAGCATTGATTTCTAAGGAAAATTATAACACATTTCGTATAAGGTGTATTATGTTAATTTTAGGAGATCTATACAATTCTGTACTTTTTCACAATCATAGAAAAAGCAAATAAAATACTTACCCAAAATAAATAATCAATAAAAAAATTGAGAAAAACAAATTGATCCATGCCGATGAAAATAAATAAAGGATTGATACTTATACTTCCGACTGGAGAGGTTTCACCATCTATAAGGAACTGTAGAGGAAATCCCCCAGCTATGACTTCAACTTTTTCAAGCTTATCTACAACTATGCGAGCAACTAATATATTTTTTTGATAAAGCAAAGATACATAAGTCAAAATAATCGCTAAGAAATTAAAATATAATATTTTTTTCATAACTATTCTTTATCTTTTAAATTAATTAAAAACAGCCAATAACATAAGCCAGGAAAGAGAGCCATAAAAATAGTCCATGTATTGGTATACATTTTCCACCACTCTTTCGAAATTTCTCCTGTGTGACTCCATCCAAAAAGAATAAAAAATGGAGCAGCAATAATTAGAGAGGTAATACAGATGGTTAATAAATTCAGACTGTTATAACGATTTAAAATAATTGAGAATATGAAGCTGAAAGGCACAGTCAAAATACAATACGCTAAGTAGACAAGGCCATGCCCTACAAGAACCACTAAAATCGAGTATAGGCTGTATTCCTGATTCATTACGATAAACAGGACTGCTATGAAAAAAAGTAACGGTAAAGGAGCAAGCAAGAGAGCTTTAACTATTTTTTCATTTGAGTATTTCACTAATTTAATTCTCTTATTTACTCAATAACTATTCACACTATACCGATTTTCTTGGAGGTCGCTGGCTTCCATTTAACATAATGGCGATTATACGAATTGAACTTTTCTTCATCTAAGAATATAGTATGATTAACAATGTTAATCATAGGAGCTTAACATGGCTTCAAATGCACTAGTAACTACTCGCATTAACGAAAACATTAAGCATGAAGCAACTGAAGTTCTTGCAACAATGGGCTTAACTGTCTCAGATGCAGTTCGCTTGTTGTTAACCAAAGTAGCGAAAGAAAAGGCTCTGCCTTTTGAAATTTGGCAGCCCAGTGCTGAAACCATTGCAGCAATGGAAGAAGATCTAAGCAAAGCAAAGAGCTTCACTTCTGTTAAAGATTTGATGGCTGATCTAAATGCGGACGATTAAGTACACATCAGCATTCAAGAAAGACTATAAACGTGAGAAAAAAGGGCAGCATCGAAATACAGTAGATGCTGAACTACAAACTGTTTTAGAGTTATTGCAAGCTGATGAAGCCTTGCCTGAAAAGTATCGTGACCATGCTTTGGTCAGTAATTGGGTAGGTCATCGTGACTGCCATATCAAACCAGATCTTGTTTTGATCTATAAAAAAACAGAGGAAGGCGAACTACTAATTTTGAAATTAGTTAGGTTAGGTAGTCATAGTGAGTTGGCAATTTAAGTGACCTAATTTTCAATAAGAAATTTTTAAAATTATCTTCAAAAATGGGAGCTTGAACTCCCATTTTTGACTTCGTATAACGTGCATTATGTTAATTGTAGGAAATCTAAAAAAATATTGTCTTTATAAAAATAAAAAATATATCTATGCCCAAAATAACTGTGGCCATCTGATTAAAATTATTATAGGATGCCAGCAATGTTTAACCACAAAAGATACTTATTTAAATGGCAGGAATTACAGACTCCAAATACAAAGTTGCATCGTTCTTTGCAGGTATTGGTGGTTTTGATTTAGGATTAGAAAAGGCAAATATGCAAGTTGTCTTTCAATGCGAAATTAATTCTTTTTGCTGTAGTGTCTTAAAGAAAAATTGGCCTGAAATACCTTTACATAATGATATAGATACCCTTTCTCCTCTAGATATACCTGAAAGTAATATTTGGTGTGGGGGGTTTCCTTGTCAAGATGTTTCCCTAGCTAATCAGGGAAAAAGAAAAGGTTTATTAGGCGAACGTAGCGGACTTTTTTTTACATATGCAAAACTCATCAAAGAAAGAAAACCTGACTGGATTATTATCGAAAATGTTCCCGGACTCCTCAACTCAAACTGTGGAGAAGATTTCAGAACAGTCATCGAAACGCTGGATGAACTCGGGTATGGTCTTTCGTGGAGAATTTTGGACGCAAAACACTTTGGAACACCACAAAGACGACGTAGAGTCTACATTGTTGGAAGTCTTGGAGACATGCGCTCCGCTAGAGTCCTTTTTGACTCCTCCTCAATTGAAGTCTCTAATACACCGAGCAGTGGAGAGAAACCAAGAAATTCCATCAGATATGTTAATGGCCTATCAGAAACAAATATCTATTCTATCCAACATGCAGGAATTGGAAGAAAGCCCAGCGCAGGCCCCCAAGCAAAAGGGTATAGAAATGATGGAGAAACCTATACTCTTGACTCAAGAGGAAGTTCAGATGCTGTATGTTCGCCGGATGCTCCCTTCAGAATACGAGAGTCTTCAAGGGTTTCCAAAGAATTGGACTCTCGTAGATTCAGAGCAATAGGCAATGCTGTTGCAGTACCTATTATCGAGTGGATAGGAAATAGGATAGCTCTTATAGATAAAGAGACTAAACAACCTTAAAGGTATTATTTAGCAAGGTAAATTCTCCTTCAAAGATAGCAGGACAAGGAAAACCTTGATCAGTTAAAACTCGAATAAATGTAGAATAGTTAGTAAATAAAGCTAATTCTTCATCTATTGTTAAAGGGATTTTTCCTGATCTAATTTCTTGTTCTGTTTTTTCTTTTATAGGTAGCAAACATAAAGTCCAATTATGTTGTCTTAAATCTCTTAGGTTCGCATTTCTTATTCGTTTGTAAAGGTAATCAAATAAAGGGCGACCTACTACAAATACTATTTTTCCACCTGTTTGGTCTACTACATTTCCTTTAACTAAAAACTGTTCTTGCTGTCTCCGCCAAGCATTAGTTTCAATCGTATTAGCAGCCACATTTTCACGTAAAAATTTATTAGTAGGAAGTGCCATTTTAGCCCAATTAGCTACGTGTTTCGTAATAGCACCAGTATTACTAGTTTCACCTCCTCCCTGCATTTCTAAAAGAATTTCATCAACTTTCCCTCTAGAAGAGAAATTACGCATAACATAGTCTGCATGATAATTATGATCAGCCTCAGGCAAAGGAATGGTAACTTCTTTTTTAATACCAACTTCATCCAAAGTTAATTGCTCATCTGCATAAATAAACTTTGCAATGTGTAGTAGCAATTCTTGCTGATGCTTTACTAAACCTATTGACTGTCCTAACTTATTTTTTTTTCTAGATGAACAAAGACGATGTTCACAACTAATCCATACACTATTATCTGTTTTTCGTACTGCACATACTGGCTGTAAGTTTTTTAGTACCTTCTCACAACTTCTGTCCATAAATGGACAACTCACTGGTTCCCCTAACTCAACAGGAACTATATTAATTTCAGAATCAGTTCTTTGACCTAAATATTCTGCAACAGAAACAACCATGTGAAGTGAACCGACATAAGCGTTAAATTCCGAGCATACTAACAGATAAAATAAGCTATTAACTTACTGATTTATATTATTAATGGTAATGGATGTAGCAAATAGATTCAGAGGTATCAATTAGTTTTAACATAAAATCCTTTATTCGAAATCTAAAATGTAAGCCCCAAATAGAAAAATCCAGTGCATACAACTGGATTTTTATTGTCACGTATAAATCTAAGACTTGCTTTAAACGTACCTAAATCGATGTTCCACGGCTTCTAGACCATTGATTTTAGGTTGCGGATACAGACAGATGTAACGTTACTTTGGGGTGTACTCTAAATTTACAGAACATCTCTTATTCGAACTTCGATCGAATGGGAGTAAAAGCCTGCCTCAATTCGAATTAATTTTACGTTTTTTAATTTTAAAAGTTCGTCGCCCAGCAAATCGGTAAGCAAGGTCAGGATTCCGGCCTTCCAAATGTTTAACTACGATTGGTACGCCATCCGGCATTTTACTCATTAAATTATCATTTTTGACATACAACACTGTTCCACTTTGCGCTGCGGCAATAAAGCGGTCTCGAAGTACATTTGCGGCTTTGGCAGCAATACCTGATTCATTGTCATCTTCATCAATTAGATCTACTGTTGACATAGTGCCGTACTCCCAATTAGCTGATATATGAATCATATTACAAGTCGGGTAGACAGGATAAAGAACTAGAGACCTTTCTACATATAATGCTCTGATCGACACACACAATAGCTTCTTTCCACATCAAGGTAGGTATTATGTGTGATCATAATTTAATTTTTAATTTCAATTACTTATGAGTACTAATGTTTGAGTTTTATTTTTACCATCTAAATACAATAATATTTAAAATCAAATACTTATATTTTGTAAAAAAATTAAAGCTTAGCATCACACATCATAGCTACCTAATGGAGCTAATTTAGGTAGCTATGATGTGTGTCGATATTAAAAATTATGTTTAATTTCAATGTATTAATAGAATTCAACTCTTTATAATTTTGATATTTTTTTTACAAAGCACGGGATCATCTAACAGAAATTTTTTCCCTTTTTTAATCCTGAATATTTAAAATATGTAGAGAGTTTGTCATTCAAAAATTTAGATGCCTAGAGAGCCAAATGAATCATACAATTTTTCAGAAATTAGAAAAAATGAATAGACACTGCAATACTTGTGCTAAAGCTTATGCACTTTTGACTCTGTTGACTCTAGTGACTTTTTTCATCTATTTTTTTAATCATTTCAGGTTGGAAATTCTCTTTACAGACCCAAATGCCCTATTACCGGCGATCAAAATGGAAGCGTTGGCACTTGGGATAATGCACATTGTTTACTGCTTCTTTTTCAAATATGTCGATAAAAAACTTCAAATATTCGGCTTAGATTCAAATAATCTGAATGAATACATCCAGCGGAATCAGGCATTTTTCCAAAAATATTAAGGTATGGCTTCTCCAGTGGAACTCATGTCTTGTAATACATCAAAGACAAGTCTCTCAATGCCTGAGCGTGCTTTATCACGGTCTGGATCTAGCCAGGATAGCGACGGAAATTCAGCGCATAACCCAATAAATTCTCCGTCTTGGGCGGACCATGTCACACTAAATGAATAACGAGCTTCGGTCTTAAAATCGAAAAAAGCTTTCATATATTTTGCCGCGTGTTTAGCCTCAGCTCTCAAATCGTCAATTTCTTGGCGGCTGAGATAATAATCATCAGGATATTTCTGCATGAGTTATCACCATTGTTAATTGAGATTGATTTAAAAAACATCCTATACCTCGGTTTTATTGGACTTCGCCTTCCATTTTTCGTATTTTTTGTTGAGATCTTCCGTTAATACACTCCTAAAATGAGCTTCTGCTTCTTGATATGATGAATTATTTACAATCGGACTTTTCAGTTTTTTCATATATGAAAGTTTTAAAGTCCGGGCACCATGATCAAACCAGGGCTGATTATATTTATCCTTGAATAAGCGTTTTTCTAGGTGATACAAATTTCCGATCTGCTGACGTACCCCACGGTAGCCTAAATAGCCCTCCAAGGCCCGGAAATGGCGTTCAAAATAGGCTTTCTTCTCATCCAGACTGGCATTTTTTTCAATCAGGCTCTGAAACCGCAAAACGACCCTTTTTCCTTGTTCTAGTTGTTCCTTATAGGCTTTATCAGTCAAACGCCAAGTCCAATCTGTGACATGTTTTTCATTGGTCCAATTCTTGGCTTGAAGCTCTTTAATGCTTTTTTTCGGCTTGGTCAGACGTACCAGTTCATATCTACCACAGCTGATTGGATTAACATCACCAATGTAACTAAAAGACTCTGAACTTGGACAGATCTCAAAGATTTTACGGTTAATCTTCAATAAATCTTGTTTGTCTGTTTTGCTCAAAACTTTTTGAGTTTTTTCATCCAATAAGAAAGCATCACTGGTTCGACAAAACAGGTAAGCCTCTACTTGCACCAAAAAAGCAGGTTCATTTTTATCAAATTTTTCCCAGCATTCACTCTCACTCAGTCCTGGTAAATAACTATAAGTGAAATGAACCAGCAAGCTAAAAACTGGCTCACTGTTCAATCTTCTTCGATAGGTTTGTTGGGCTGTTTCCAGTAAATGATAACGCTCAATCCATTTTGAAATCATACGGCTTGCTTCATCAGTATTCATATTCAATATGAATTTCTTAGAAACAAGATCATATTCGTTCGTCATCATTCCCATGACATGTTTTGTAAAATCTTTAGGAACATAGCTGTAATAAATCATTTTTTTATTACTCTTAAAGTGATTTTAATAAAGTGATTCTATAAGAGATTTATAAAAGATATTTATTAAAAATTCTATAAGGAATTCTTAAAGTCTCAAAAATTGCATTTTTGAAACTTTAAGCAGAATGAGAAATCACCTTCGGAGATTTTATAAATAGCAGTTCCCCCGAAATGGGCTTGACGACCGCAACTTGATCA
>NZ_JBZAYQ010000005.1:0-9863 GCF_058243025.1 Acinetobacter sp. 797_lipA
TATTGATGAAACAATTGAAGACGGCATCATACCAAGTGCTGTTGTTTTATCCGTTGGAGGTGGAAGTTTACTATCAGGTATTAGTCAGGGCTTGTCTAAAAATAAACTAAATATTCCAATTTATGCTGTAGAAACGGAAGGAACTGCTTCATTAAATACAGCAATTAAAATGGGACAACATATTAAATTAGATAAAGTTACAGGTGTAGCGACAACTCTAGCTGCACAGCAAGTTTGTAAGAATGCTTTCGAGCTTACACAATTAAAAGAAATTAAAGGAATCACGGTTACAGATGAAGAAGCGATTGATGCTTGTTTTAAATTTTTAGATGACCATCGAACTTTAGTTGAACCTGCTTGTGGTGCTACTTTAGCAACTTTATATAATAAAAAAATGGACTTTTCACCTTCAGATAATATTCTTGTAATTGTATGTGGTGGTGCATCTATCTCTCTTGAGCAACTTTTGAAATATTCATCTCAATAATTTAGAAAATTATTTTTTCTTTCAAAAAAGCTCAGTATCTAATACTGAGCTTTTTATACAGTTATGAAACGTTAAATAAGATTATGAAAATCAGTTATAATTATCTGATAAGTAATTAAAAATAATAAGGTAATTTATGTCTACATGGGTATGGGTGCTTATTTATTTGGCAGTTAGCTTAATGTTCAAATGGATTATTTCATGGGGTTGAGCTGATCGTATTAAAGGTTGGAAGAGTATCTTTTTCTTAGATATGGAATCAAGCTCATGGAATGAAGAACAGCTTAGAGCTATGGCTTTGTTTCTATGGATAGCATTTACCATTCTTTTTATTATAGGTTTAATTTACCCCGAATTTAGATTCTATAAGCTTAAAAATAGTTTGTAAAAAACGGAGCTTAAGCTCCATTTTTTATGGGTGATTTTTTAAATCATTCAGCATTGCATCACGTAAAATCTTATTCATACGTGTCTGATAGCCTTTGCCTTGTGCTTTTAGCCATTGCATGACATCTGCATCAATGCGTACTGTAGTTACTTGTTTAGTTGGCTTATAAAACGGATTTTGGACAGCATTTTTCCAAAAGCTTTTATCAAGTTCAGGAATGTCCGAAAAGTCTATTTCACTATCTGGGCGTTTAGCCAGGGCTTCGAGTCTTGCCTTTTGTTCTTCAGATAAAACAGGAGGCTTATTCAAATCCACTTTGTAAGTAACGGTTTTGTTCATACTGTTTCCTCTCTTTTTTCTCTGCCTGTCGTGCTGAAATAATACGGATATGATCTATCCCATTATGGTCTTGTACTGTATGAGCCACTAATAAAACAGCTTGCCCATGTACCATACCTATCGCTTGCCAACGATATTCACCATTCTCAAAGCGATCCTGTTTGAAGACGGCATGAGCATCATAAAAAACCAATGTTGCATCTTCAAAAGCTACACCATGTTTTTTGAGGTTTGTATCTGCTTTATGCTCATCCCATGAAAACTCAATTTCCATAGTTGCATCGCTTTTTGTTAATATAAAAATGTTAATACAAAATTGTAAATTTTGCAAAGTTCTTCCATTTTTTATTGGCAAAATCTTACAGAATCGAACATAAAAACGCCGATTTGTTTCAAAGTCGGCTTTTTTTGCATTTTTGGCTTTTTAAGGTTTTATTAAATATCTGATATTTATATTAATATACAAGTGTACTTCGTATAACCGCCATTATGTTAAATGGATGGCATTTGGGAGATATTATTTATTCTTTCAATAGGCAGAAACTTGCAGAATTTTTCTTAATTTGTAATCCTTTCGGCTAAGGGTGTCTAGCGTAGCTAAGACAGGTATTAGTTATAGTCGGGCCGCTATAATACGGATGACGAGTGCCTGTATGTTTAACCTAAATATCTTTAATAAGATCTCTAGCGAAGTATTGACCATCAAAAATGATCTTGAGCTGAATTCTGAAAATCAACTGATAACTAAGTATAAGACTTCTACTTCTGAAGATTATAAACAGGCTATTGTTTTGATTTTTAAAGAACGTGGCTATACACGTTTGGAAATAGGTCAATTACTTAGGGAGCCAAAAGCTTCATAAAATACCGATTAAACAAAGCTTGGATATAACATCCAGGCTTTATAAAAAAGTACCTAGCTGTTACCCTTGTCCTGATTTTTTTACTCTAAACCTTCTTTCATCTTATGACACTTACGCCACCTTAAGTTTATTTACCGTCTTAAATCTGTAAATAACTCATCACTGTCTAGTGATGTGGTGTAGTCGCTTGTGTGTTGTATATATCACATCACTAGCCTATCTGAAAAATTAAAAAACAGGCTATGTTTATGTTGTCTAATGTCCGAGAACAGTGGTTCTCTAACATCCGTGGGGATGTACTTGCTGGATTAGTCGTCGGTCTTGCACTCATCCCTGAAGCCATCGCATTTTCAATTATTGCAGGTGTAGATCCTAAAGTCGGTCTATACGCATCTTTCTGTATAGCCGTCGTGATTTCTTTCGTAGGCGGTCGTCCAGCTATGATTTCAGCAGCTACAGGGGCTATGGCACTGCTCATGGTTACTTTGGTCAAAGAGCATGGGCTTGAATACCTGCTTGCAGCAACAATTTTGACGGGTGTAATTCAAATAATGGCTGGCTATTTAAAGCTCGCCAAGTTAATGCGATTTGTATCTAAATCTGTGGTTATTGGATTCGTAAATGCGTTAGCAATTTTAATTTTTATGGCTCAGCTGCCTGAACTGATTAATGTGACCTGGCATGTATATGCTTTAGTTGCTTTAGGTTTGGCGATTATTTATCTCTTCCCTATGATTCCCAAATTAGGAAAATTATTGCCTTCTCCACTTGTCTGCATCATTGCAATCACATTACTGGCAATTGCTCTAGGAATTGATGTAAGAACTGTGGGTGATATGGGATCGTTACCTGACACACTTCCAATGTTCTTGATTCCAAATATTCCTTTGAATATTGAAACATTGATGATTATTTTGCCTTATTCAGTCGCACTGGCGGCTGTAGGTTTACTTGAATCGATGATGACAGCAACCATCGTGGATGAAATGACAGATACACCAAGTGATAAATTCCAAGAATGTAAAGGACAAGGTATCGCGAATATTGCTTCTGGCTTTATGGGGGGGATGGCCGGTTGTGCCATGATTGGTCAATCCATGATTAACGTGAAATCGGGTGGTCTTACACGCTTATCAACATTCTCTGCGGGTATTTTTCTTCTTATTCTGGTTGTATTTATCAGCGATTGGCTCAAAGTGATTCCAATGGCTGCATTGGTAGCGGTAATGATCATGGTCTCTATCAGTACCTTTGAATGGAGTTCTGTCACTCAGTTAAAAGATAATCCTAAGAGCAGTAATATCGTCATGATTGCGACTGTGATTGTAGTTGTTGCTACGCATAACCTGGCTTTGGGTGTGTTAACAGGCGTATTACTTTCAGCTTTGTTCCTAGCGAATAAACTTGAAAATGATATCCAAGTAATAGCATCTTTTGAAGGAACAGCCCGTTTATATGATTTGAGAGGTCAGATCTTCTTTAGTTCTTCTGAAAAATTCATGCAAGGGTTTGACTTTAAAGAGGATGTAAAGGATGTGATTATTGATTTGACCCATTCTCACATTTGGGATGTAACATCAGTCGCCATGCTTGATTCTGTTGTAAATAAATTCCAAAAGAATAGTGTGAATGTCACTGTGCGTGGCTTAAATGAAGCCAGCTCTATCATGATTGATAAGTATGGAACACATGCCAGAATCTAAGTGCAGGAGATTTTACGTTTATGTAGAATCTCTAAAATTAACATAATACACGTTATACGAAATGCGTTATAATTATCCTTATAATTCAAGGCTGTAGTTTCTTTTTTGCCCAACCTCCCCCAAGGTGGGCTTTTTTTATGATTTTTCACGTTCCACGCTTATTATTTGATCAATGTTTCACGACTTTGTTCATATCAGTTAAACAATCGTAGTTAATCATAGGGTCTAAAAAAACGGCTCCAAAAGCCTCTTTTTTCCGGTTCCTGTTCAATGTGCTCCGGTACTGGAATCCGCTTATTTTCCCTCTGCTCCAGAGTAGTCAATCCGTCATGTTTAGCTTCTGCTGTGTCAGGTTCGGGATCTGGTTTGACTATGCTGGGTTGCACTAATTCTTGATCGGTAAACGTAGTCATATTAGGTTTTGGGGCTTCTAATAGGCGTTGCATCGTTTCAATTTGGTTTTGATAGAAAGATTCCCGATCTTTGGCATCATCAAGCTGATTTTTCAACATGTCTATCTGCTGTCTAAGCAGTAAAACTTCTGCCGAATTTTGACTGTCTACTTTTACAGATTCTTTTACATCCTGTTTTTTGACGGGTTCCCCAAAAACACGGATTGCTTCCGCTAGATCAATCTTATTCTCAGAATTTTTACTTAAAATTCCTTTCTTTATGTTGTTGTAAATCGTTTGTCTATTGATGTTGTAGAGCTTGGAAAGTTCAAGAACTGTAAGGGTTTTCATCCTGCAAACCTATGCCTAAACTTGTAAAATGTTATTGCCTATTAGACTGTCTAATAGGCAAATGATCAAGTTTAAATTTTAGGCAGATTGGAAACCAACTTTTTGAAGATAAGGAAGTAATTCTTGGAATTTTTCACTATCTTGAAGCATTTCAGCAATACGTATAGCGAATTGTGGGTAGCTTTCTGTCCCCTGAGAATACTTCCCCATTTCTGGTAGTTCGGAAAGTTTAGTAGCGAATAAGTGGCGTTGCTTATCTGTCATTCTAGAGAATAGATCAGTTGTATTAGGATCTCTATTAGTTTCTATAAATCGAATAGTTGCTTTCTTTGGCTTAAAGCTAAAAGAAAATCCTGAGATTGAACGACCCTTTTTATGCTGTTCGTATTTAACAGTTATATCTGAAAGTTCGTTGATTTGATCTACTGCAATATCTAAAACACGTCTCTTAAATGCTTCCATTCGAATGTATTCGTTAACACCTATACCAAGTTGGCTACGAAATTTATTTAATTCATAAACAGGCGTTTTCCCTACAGACTTCCATTGCATTAAGAGTTCATAAAGACGTACTGCATAGACGCTTTTGAAGTCAGCAGTTTTTTTCAAATGATAACTAGTAAAGTACTGTTCAAACCCATCTATTTTAGTGACATGTTCAATTACCACACGAGTTAAGGTAACTAAAATTCTTCCTTCACCTTTCCGATAATTAGCATCTTGAATCCAGCGACTTTTTGTTAAAGTTCCATCTTCATTGGTAATAGTAAATTGTCTTTTAAAAAGAGAATCTTCTGCTTCAATTAATGCTAAATAAGCTGCATCTGGAGAAACGTTAAATGCTTTAGCATATCTAAGAGCATTTAATTCTAAAGGTTCATCTGTTGATAATCCTTGTCCAGTCTCACGAGCGTCTACAATTGCGAGCTGAAGTAAGCGGGTTTCGCTTAAAGTAAGTGTCTGTAAAGCTTGTACAAGTTTATTAGATTTTACGACTAAGTCTGTCATGTCATTCTATTTAGCAACAATTTTATTATGTTGCTATAACAACATAATAAATATTTGTTGTCAAATACCGAGGAAACGTTGCTATATAACCGAGGAAACGTTGCTATATAACCGAGGAAACGTTGCTATATAACCGAGGAAACGTTGCTATATAAAGTTTGAAAGCCTTGCAAAAAAAGGCTTTCAGCGTGTCTAAAAGCATTTAAAAACCTTAAAAATAATTAAAAGCCTGGGGAATGAAAAATTGCCCTTGGTTTTCGCTACGCTCAAACTCTATTGAATCTCGCTTTCGCTCGATTCGTTGGGGCAATTTTTTGGTCAATATTCCCGTGAATTTGAGGAAAAGCAGAAGCAAGATCAAAAGCAACTCGGAATTCGCTTCGCTCATAAAGCCTTTTTACTCGCTACGCTCGGTCTAGGCTCAATTTTTTACATGTGATTTACGCTTATTTAGGCTTCACAGCCTAAAAAGCTGTTTTTCAGAGAGTCTAGGCGCGAATTTTGCTGATGTCGCTCGTAGACACTCGCTTTGCTCATCTTGGTTTTTACATCGAAAAGTTAAAGCCAGTGTCTTTTTTAATAGTCGGTGTTGGTTTATTTTCAGGAGTGAGATTGAGTTCTTGATTCTTAAAGGATGGATCAACTAAAGCTTGTTGCTGTTGAATCGCGGTTATTTCTACTGAGTGGGTATCTGGATTTAAACTCTTCAATAAGGCTGTTACTTCTAAACTGCTATACGGCTGGTCATTCACACTGTAAAACGGTTTAGCACTGAGGTTGAGTTCCTGGTGTTTCTGGAGTTGTTCGCGTTCAAATTCTTGTTGGTTATGCTCGCGGATTTGTTTGATCTGCTCTAAATATTCAGGTGTATTGTTTTGATTGCCAACTCCAAGCTTGGGTTCGGCAATGTAAAAGGTGCCGTGATCTAAATTATATTGTTTATAACTTGAAGACGATACTCGATTGGGGATGTTGATCTCTTGTCCATCGATTTGGTAAGTCAAGGTCGGGGCATATTGGCGTAAGGCATCATTCATATAGTTTTCCCACTCCTTGCGGATATACAGTAAGAATGAACGGTAGTTGTCAAAGCCTTCATCAAGTTGTCTTTTTTTCGCCCCGCCTTTCTCCGGGTTTTTCGGATTAAAGCGTTTGAAGTAGGTTTCTGGCGTGCGGTCAAGGCCATCATTGGCTTTCAAAGACAACATGAGATGACAATGCGGTTGATCAATGCCGCCAATTCTCGATTTAACGTTGTGTATGGCGTAAGAATGCGGATATTGGTGACTGGCTACGTGTTCATTTAAAAATGCCTCTACCAGTGTTTTACGCTGTTCTGGTGTAAGTTCATTGGGGAGAGCCAATTCATATTCCATGTAGACTTTGGCATTGGCTCGCTCATGGGTATCTGCTGCTTTCCAGAAGTCAGCAGGATCTTTCGCCCAAGATGGCATACAACCACCCGGTTCAATATGTTCTAAAACTTCTTGGCTTTTGACACGCACATGCTGATATTTTTCTAATCGAGCAATATAGAAATAATGTTCGAGTGCATAGCCTTTGGGTTTGTCTCTTAGTTGCAGGTGATAGCTAGCCATTTTCTGCCATTGTCCTAATGATTTGCTTTAAATAAATTGGCAAACCATCTTCGTCGCGATAGTCTGTGAGTTGATCTAAAACCAGTGGAAACAAGGTCTTGGCTTGAGTTTCACTGAGGCCAACATTGAGCATTTCTTGAAAAATGATCGTATTGCAATTGGCTAAATTAAAGTGCATATCTTGACTAAAAAGAGCACGAATTATTTGCTCGGCCGTCAGTTTGGTGACATCAATATTTTTTGTTTTTAACAATGACAATAGCGCCCCGCCGAGCTCAAATTTCTTCTTGTTATCGGCATTCCGTTTTGCTTTATTTTCTTTCTTCTCGAGCTGGTTGAGATACAGTTTTAAGCTATTTTCATCGACTTTGTTGTCTTTAAAACGAAGATATTGAGTTGCCATTGTTTTAAGCACATTCAGTGTCTGATCTTCACGAGTGCTTTGGTATTGTTGATATAACTCGACGAACTTTTTTTGAAAGAAATCATGCGATGTAGTTTTACAAAGTTGTTGATAAAGCAGTTCAACTTTTTGAAGCTCTCTAAATGGTTTAATGGCTTGTTTTACGATGACTAATGCCGTTGGTGACAAGTTCTGCATTTCAAATTGAGCTGCTTGAATTTCACGAACTGCATTTTGAGTGACTTGATCCCAAATTTTATACTTTCTCACATAGTCGACATAGGCCTTTAACTCTAGTTGATTGAGTAAAAGAGCTGGTCGTCCACGTTTTTTTGACTCAGAGTTTTGCATCTTAACAAGAAATCCATTCACGAAAAGTTTCATTATGCGTTGTAGCATAATTCATTTTTCGAATGGATTTTAATTAATAAAAAATAAAATTAATTTTATTTTTTATTAATTCGCACTTAACAGTTTCTCTTCGAGAAACTACAGTCCGTGAGGGAATCCTTCCCCTCAACCCCTGGGCATCAGCAGCTTAGGTATTGAACCTAAGCTGCTGATATTTAAGCAATATGCTTAAACTTTAAAATCAAAACAATGCTGTGCTTTTCGCTTAAATTGCGCTTGTTTCCGGTAAAAAAGATGTCCGTTGCTGCATTTTCAGTTTCGTTTCTACAAAAACGGTTCTGTTACCGAATTTTCAGTTTTATTTCTGCAAAAAAAAAGTCTGTTGCTGCACTTTTAGTTTCGTTATTACACTTTGCTTGATCGTGTTAGCAACGATTAAAACAAGTCTTAGATTTATACGTGACAATAAAAAGCCAGTTGTATGAACTGGCTCTTTCTATTTGGGATTTACTTACCAATTGCGATTTTTTACCGTGCCTCTCATAAATTAACAGTCAAAGCTGAAGAAGTGCTCTGGGAAACAAGAAACAAAGGCTTTTTGAATATCGCTGTACTCACACTCAGGATGCTTCTCTAAATAACGTCGAGTCCAAATCAGTGTGGCTTCATAATCATTAAAGCACTGATCGAGTTGTAAAAAAATCCACAGTTCATGGGCTTTTTGAATGAAAAAGTCATTGATGATCATGAGAGCAATTTTCTTTTCAGTGTTTGAATCCGGGTATGAGTACATATTACATTTCTCCGATAGTAAGGATAAATAGGTTAGTTGATAAGCTATTTATAACACATAAAAATATGTGTTTACCACATAATTTTATGTGTTTTTATGTAAATATAACCCTATGCTATAATCTCAAAACACCATTTCTATAAATTTAATTAAATGCCATATACTGAATTTCAACGTCTTGTCGGTAAAGCAGGGCTTTCAATTAAGGAATTTGCTGCCTTATTGGATATGAAACCTAATTCGATTACGAATTACAGTAAACAAGGTGTGGTTCCTACACATATTGCTGTAATCGTTGCGTTGATTTCTACGATGAAAGATGAGGGATTAGATTTCTATCCAATTTTTGAAAAAGTTAAGTCGTATTCACAAGAATAAAACTCTCGTTTTTTGATTGTTGTAAGCTTTTTAGTAGATATTGATGATGTAAAAAATGCCTGAACTTCAGGCATTTTTTTGTTTCAGGAACTTATAAGCCTCGATAGAACTTTTCAATAAAGTATCGAGTTTTGAGAACCAGGGGGATCATCAAATTCTTATGTTCTGAGATCTTAGGTCGAGCATTCGGTAAACCGGACATTTCTATTTGGGGGTTACAACTGATGAATTTCGCATAAGAGATTTTATGTTAAATAGCCCTCAGTTGAGGGCTATTTTTTGAATGAATAGGATAAGTCTTAGAATTCACTATAACTACTTTAGTTAAGACGTCAAAAAATATAAGGCTATAATGTGGAATTCCACTACTTTTCAAGTTTATTAAACACGATGATTATTAAAACTCCTATTCTAAAATCTAAGACATTAAGTAATATAAATAACTGTAATATATGGTTAAAAATGGAATCCACACAACCATCTGGTTCTTTCAAACAACGCAGTATAGGGAATGCTTGTTCATACTATGCGGAACAAGGTGCCAAAAAGTTTATTAGTTCATCAGGCGGCAATGCGGGAATTTCTGTAGCTTATATGGGAAATTCATTAAACATTCCAGCGACTATTGTTGTTCCTAAAACAACTTCTCAAAAAGCAATAGACATCATGCGTCAACAAGGTGCAGAGGTTATCGTGCATGGTGAAATTTGGACAGAAGCAAATGAACTTGCTCTACAGTTTGTTAACTCTGAGGCAATTTATATCCATCCTTTTGATGATCAATATTTATGGGATGGAGTAGCAAAAAT
>NZ_JBZAYQ010000006.1:0-9380 GCF_058243025.1 Acinetobacter sp. 797_lipA
TTGGATAAGAATCAAATTGTTAAATCAAATCAAGTTATAGAAGCTTCCTATCAATTAAGTGCTGTAGAACAGCGTATCGTCTTGGCAGCTATTTCACGTATTCCGAAGAGCCAGCCTATTACTGATGATGAGTTATACCCTGTAAGCGTTAATGAACTACAGCTATTAGGAGTACATGAAAAAACCGCATACAGAGACTTAAAAGAAGGTATTAATAGACTTTATGAAAGATCTATTAATCTTAGTATTGATGATAAATCTATAAAAATGAGGTGGGTACAAGAGATCCAGTTTTTGGATAGTCAAAGTATCATTGGTATTCGTTTTTCAAAACCTATCTTGCCCTTCATATCTAATTTAAGTAGAGAATTTACTAAGTATGCTCTATCAGATATTGCTGGGATCAATAGTGGATATGGTATTCGTATTTATGAATTATTGGTGCAATACAGACAAATAGGTAAGCGTGAAATCTCTGTTGAGAGCTTACGAAGCATGTTGGAGCTTGGCAAAAAATACCCACTATTTGCAGATTTCAAAAAACGGGTAATTGATACTGCTGTAGACCAAATAAATGAATGCAGCCCATTAAGCGTTTCCTATGAGCAGAAAAAAACTGGTCGTAAAGTCACCCATATTCTTTTTTCATTTAAAGAAAAATCAAAAAGTATTAATCAACATAACGAACAAGATAAGGTTTATAAACTAACAGACGCTCAAATCAATATGTTTGGCAATCAGCTTTCTCGCTTACATGAGCTATCGCATTTAGCAGCTCAAGGAGAAAGCTATGATGTACTGGCATCAAGAATAAAAGAAATGCTTAGAGATCCAATACAACAAAAGCAATTTATTCCTCATCTTAGGAATTTAGGTTTTAAAGGGTGAGGTTTGATTGTGTATGTAGCGGTTGACTGTTTCTTAATGTATCTTAGTTCACATAATAGACAACCTAAATTACAACATGAAATCACTATCTGTTATCGAACTTTCAAACCTCTATGGAATGACTCGTCAAGCCGTTTATAAACAAATAAATAAAGGTAATTTAAGTAAGAATAGCGATGGTAAAATTGATCTTTCTGAAGCTATTCGAGTCTTTGGTGAACCATCTAAACATGTGAACAGTTCACAGACAACCGAAACACGAAAGTTGTCAGAAGTTCACTTGCTTGAACAACAGGTTCACATGCTTCAAAAACAGCTAGAACAGGCTCATGACCGTGAGAAATTTCAACGAGATGAATTAAAAGCTAAGAATGATCAGTTACATGTTAAGGACGAACAAATTGAGGCAATGCAACGTCTATTAGAAGCCCCAAAAACCAATATGACTACGTTTACCGATCAAGAACCGTTGCAACCAAGCATGACCAAAACAGCTCCAGAACCGGACACAGCAGAAGCTAAACATGACGGATTGACTACTCTGGTCGAAACAGAAAATAAGCGTATTCCGGTGCCGGAGCATGTTGAACCGGAGCAGCCGAAAAGAGGGTGGTTAAGCCGGTTTTTCTTGCCGAATGGCTAAGGGCATTATTCAACTGAGCTAATCAAAAGTGTGGAACATTGATCAAAGAATAGACGTGGAACACGACTATTCACGTAAAAAGCCCAATCGGTAGTGATTGGGCTTTTTTATATACGATAAGATTATGATTTATATCAGAATAAAAATAGCATTTCGTATAAGGTGTATTATGTTAATTTTAGATAAAGTTAATATTCTTCACTTTTTTCTAAACTTGTACCATCACCACTTTCCATGCCAACTAACTTACATACAATAGAATAATACTTAGGAAATATTCCAGGAACAGTGGCCCCATTTGCATGAGTATTCATAGATCTTATTGTTGGAAATCTATACCACAATCGATTTATAGAAATGAAATTATTAACCTCATAATGCTTACTAAAATTTAAGCGATTATAAATACTAATATATTCCCTAATTTCTTTCTCTTCTTGTGATGTTAAATTATTCAAGAGAATCTCCAATAATAAAGCTTAAATTGTCTTTTCATCACCTTTATAAGCCCATCCTTCTTTTTTGGCTTGCTCAGTTAAAAAATGAATAGCCTCAATATCAGGTATACGAGCTTGTCCCCTAGCTGCTTGTAATTTCCCTTCAGGAGTTCTCCAAATAAATCTAAATCCTTTATCTGTTTTACCATTTTCATAGTCATACAAGCACCATTGAAAACATAAAGTCCATCCTGATGGATAGACTTTCTTTACAGAATCAATAATATGGACTCTAGCCATTAAATTCACCTCATCCTGACTGTACAGTTAAGATCTTAATTGTACAGTCAAATTAGCATTAAGTTTATCTCTTCGCAAGATATTCTATTTAAGATAATAGCGCTTATACGAAATGCAATTTAAAATATTATTGTTTTTCAGATAGTTAAAACTTTTGACTGACCTCAAAAACAGCAAAAAGCCGACTTAAAAACAAGTCGGCTTTTTTATGAGCAGGTTTGATACTTCTTGCCAACAAAATAGATCAATATTTAATCAAAATGACGCATTTTTGTGATTTATCAAGCCATACATAGCCTAAACAATCCCCAATTTCTGCGGACAACTCTTGGGATAAAAAGTGGCCAGACTTGTACGTTTTGGCGCACGTCCATTCAGGTGCTTTGCGTCTATACCATTCTTCATCAATTTCCTATCATGGGGACATAGAGAGCAGGATGCTCCAGATAAGAATAAGAAAAGACAGCAACGGAGAATGCAGGTACGACAGGAGTTATACCTAACGCATCAAATACGAAAAAGCCCGACAGGATGTCGGGCTTTTTTATGGCTTAATTCTTTAGAAGAATCAGTATTATATTGGTTTTACTTAATTTGAGGAAATGCCCGATATCCTGCAAAACCACTTTTTGTCATTCGCCGACTAAAAGAAATACCACCTGTTTTTGCAACAGGCCATTTATCTTTTAACTTATCATCAATTTGGACAATATTGACTCCATCAGAAAGTTTTGTAGCTTTCCAAACACATTCTCCAAATGCTTTCACATGATTTTCGGTGACAACTCTAATCATAGCTGGAGATAGTGCTAAACCGACACCGATATCTAAAGAAGGTAAATTATGTTTATTTAAAAGAGCATCATTCACAATATCTCTAGTTAATGTGACACATGCCTTTGAGGCATGAAATGAATCATAAATTTGCTGTTTATCTTTATATTGTATAAATCCCAAAAGTCCATCGCCTAAATACTCAGTGACTTTCCCCTGAAAAAAATTAATGGTGACTTCTAATGAAGGTAACAAAGCAGAAGTTTCATAAAAAACCCGCTGAATTCCGCTATCTATTCCTTTAAGCTCACTTCTTGATGTTTTTAATCTTTCAGTAGATTTCCTGATATCACAAACAATAGCTATGAAATCATCAATTTTAGGGTCAAATAGACTTACTTTATCATGTCCTGGAATCAAACTTGGATGACTATCTTCTGCTTTTGCAACAGAAACCCTTGCCTCATCCAGTATCATAAAATTACTAGCATTAGTCTTTTTCCAGTCATATTCAGCTTTTTGCAAATGTGCATCACAAGTTGTCGAAACTATTTTCTTTAAATGAAGAATATCGCTTTCACTGATGCCAATGATATTAGAGTATTCTTTTATATTCGGCGAATTCAAACATGAGGTGCGACAGTTTCAAAAGCCATATGATAATCAACAAGCTGAGCAAATTTCTCTAATGGTGTAAGCCAATCTAACGCCTTTCTAGGACGAGTATTCAGTGACATGGCAACTTGATTTAAATAATGCTGATCTGCCTGATTTAAATCAATCCCTTTAGGTAAATATTGCCTAATTAAACCATTCATATTTTCGCATGTGCCTTTTTGCCAAGGTGAATGTGGGTCACAGAAATATACATCTATGCCTAAATCTTCTTCGAGTATTTTATGTTCTGACATCTCGCGTCCACGGTCATAGGTCAACGTTTTACGCAGTTCTGCAGGTAAATATTTCAGAGCTTCAGTTAAAGCCTTGCGCACTGATTCTGCCTTTGCATCAGGTAATGTTGCCAAGATACAGAGCCGTGTATTTCGTTCAATAAGTGTTGCTATCGAACTTTTATTGTCTTTACCTTTAATTAAATCAGCTTCCCAATGACCCGGTATTTTTCTTTCTTGAACTTCGGCTGGGCGCTCATGAATAGTTTTAATATCCTGTAATATAGAATCTTTTTTAGGTTCACCGTTAGCTTTTCGCTTTTTATTTTCATGACGCAGACAGGATAATAAGTCTTTTTTCAACTCACCCTTTGGTAATGCTCGTATCGTTGAATAAATCGTTGTATGGCTTACATTCATTGTTTGATCCAAATCAGGAAATGTCTTTAAACGCTTTGCTATTTGCTGAGGAGACCATAAACAACGGATCGCTTCAACAATAAATTTCCAGAGGATTGAATCGATTTTGAGTTTTCTGTGACCACGTCTACGTCTAGCGAAGGTGTTATCAGAAGCATATCGAGCTTGATAAACGTCATTGATGCTATTTCTTTTAAGCTCACGATAGATCGTACTAGGATGTCTTTTAATGAGTTCAGCAAATTTTCTGGCTGAAAAGCCTTCTTTTCTTGACTCAAGCATTAATGCAGTACGATCTTCAAAGTTAAGATGATGGTATGACAATTTTATATACTCCATAAACCCTTTAAATTAATTAGGTGGTTTATGTCGCACTTCAAGTTTTACTCTGCCTTCATTTGAGTTAAGCCTTAATAAGTAAATAACAAATCCAAATAACTGCTGCAATAATAATCAATAAAAAAATTGATTTAATACATACACTTATTCTTTGAAGCTTCAAGTTTCTAATTGTTATAAGTTTTAAACGTTCAAACATTAATTCAGCAATATACTCATCTTCAGTTAAGCTCTTAAAGTAATTTATCTCATCATCTAAACTATTTTTTTTATCAGGCATAGCTGATGAATTTAGGTACTTCATTGGAGATAGCTTTTGAAAAAGATTCCCCCCAAAAAGGAATCCTTTCGGCTGCTTTGAGATACCATTAAAATCAACACTATCAGCTGGATTATTTTGTGGAGATACAGCCATAAATAAAACCAACAATGAAAATCCCCATACTAAAAAAAATAGAATTATTACTAATGTAAAAAGAATATTTTTTTGGATTAATGCCAGAAAAGCAGGACTAATAGATTCAATCCGACTAAATGGCACGCAAAGAAATACAAAAAGGAAGCCTGTCTTGACATCTAATGCCCTTATAGTACTTTGTATATCTTTCACACTTTCAATAAGTAAGGTGTCTTTACACTTTTCTAATTCCACTGGTTTCCCCCTTTTTTATGTCTAAATAAATTATGAATACACTCTTCACACAAGCCCAACTATTCTAAATCCATTCAACACATTGGAACTTATAATAGAAATTCTTATTTGAAGTAATATAAATCAACAACCTAATTGATTAAGTATTTAAAAAGCCGACTTAAAAGTCGGCTTTTTAAATACTTAATCAACGGCTTTTTTAGATACCACAATTATTTCCTTTTGTATCTGTTCTTACTATTAACTGCCACTCTATTTCTCCAGTTAATGCAGTATGCTGATGATGGTTCTGTGGTGGAAATATGTCATCAGCATTACTGGTTATTTCTCTTTTACAACCTTTACATCTATAAATACCCGAAACAGGAACTGTATCCGCAGGATTATAGGTATTAGTCCACCATTCTTTAGAACTATCTATTTTTACTATAAATTTTTCTGTATCTTTATTAACAATCGCCACTTTAAATCTCCAATTAAAAATATTTCTTACTGAACAATTAAATTAGTCAGGCCCTTTTTCTCTCTTTACCATGCTTTTTTAAAAGTTCCTCAGCATCTTTTAATTGCTGCTCTAATTCCTGATTAGCTTTCATAAGTTCTCTATACATAACTTTCTTTTCGGCATCGACAAAACGCTTTAATACTTCACGCATTAATGCTTGATATCCCATTTTTTGTGCCTTACTTATATTCTTTAAATCGTCTATAAGATCTTTCGGCAACCGAATTGAAATCATCTGCATATTATTAGATTTATTTAATAACTCATGGAAAGATGCTGGAACCGATGTAGATCTTGCAAATTGAGGATCTGATCCTAATTCTCTACTTTCCCACTGTGTAGCATCATCTAATTCAAGATCTGCTACTTCAGGTGAATGTTGATCTATATTTTTCATAATCTATACCCATTAACAATTTATTCGTGTTTTCTTCACGTCACTTTAAATAAGCGTATTTGATGTATACCTGAACAAATCCCCATCGACCAAGATGGGGAATTATCAGATAACCCGAACACTCTGAACAATGATGAGTCTTCACTTCTCAGAATGTTCAAGTTTGTCTAAGAATTAACGCTCTTCTGGAAAGAAGATATTTAATTCATCTTGATTTGGTTCAAAAGCTGACTTAATAACAATCTTTTGAATGTCTTCTAAATAAATAAAACAAACCTTTAACAATCGCCCCGAATCTGTTTCAGAGATGAACCACTTTGTTGGTGGGTTCGTTTTATTTTTTTCCCGAGAATCTTCTAAAAAATTATTCTCAGTATAGTTAAGAAAACACTGCAAAACTTCTGCAGCTACTACGGAATGCTTGTCTGCTAACTTACGTCGCACACGAGCAGAGATAATTAGAAAAGGTTCATTATCTTCAACCATTATTCTACCCTCAATACGTTATAGTTTCATATATACATTTTGTATATACACGGTTTTAGCCAAATATCTACTATAACAGGGTGTTAGTCAACGAAATAAAGAGATAAACCTCTCATTTGAACAATAAAAGCTCAATTTTATTGATTTTTTGTATATACAAATAGTATATACGTTCTTTTTGCATAGATTTCAATATTTTTTTGATAAGCTTTTCTATCTAATATGAAATCTCTTATAAGAATTCTAGCTCGATCCTTTTAGAATAGGCTTTTAACCTTCACTAAAAGGATCGAACCACTTTGCATATGATGCTATTTAAAGTTACCAACTTAAATTTTTATTTTGGGTAGCCCCTAAATCGACCAAAATTTCAGCAGAGTTGTTCTATACTGTAAAACGTAGATTTTGGTAACTATTCACTATTCACATTCATACTCTTAAGCTATATATTTGATCAATAAACAGGCTAACCAAGAATTATCATGAAAAACGATCTAGGCTTAATTTTTGCAACTTTTCTATGTGTTCTAGGGGTATCTATAAGTTTCATAAAAGTACCTAATAGTTATTGGGACTTAATAGGGATTTTTGCTTCATCACTTCTGATCGTATTCTTAATTCGCATGACTCCATTCCTAAAGAATAGTTCATCGTGAAATAAAAAAGCCCGACAATAGTCGGGCTTTTTTATTTCTTATTAACGGGTTGCTCGTACCATTTTATAATACATATTTGGAGCCGGTGTCGGAGGGAAAGGTTCTCCTTTGACACATGTAGCTTCATTTGTTTTCACACCATTACTAGTGTAAACACCATAAATTCCAGACTGAGGTACGATTTGCCCTGATGTATACTTCATATAAAATCCAAAAATAAGTTATCGAAATTCAACACTTTATCTGTGGTTGAATTTTTTTATTTCAAGTGAAGATATAATTTTTAATTTATCCAATCCTGGGCCTTTTGTTCAATCTGATCATTGACCTCAAACATGCCAGGATTAGTGATCCGGATGTTTTCCTGACAATTTCCGCAAAGCATTAGCCCTGCAAAAAGCTGTACGTTTTCCCTTGAATCACAGAAAGCACATGGTTTAGAGAGTTGAATAATATTGCTCATGGCTTTTTCCCTTCAAAATAGTTCTTTTGGGCATACGCATTTCCTTGTCTCTGCATACCGCGAATATCATCTCTTTCTACTTTTAACTGCATAAGCGTACCGAGTAGCATCATGTACACTCCACCAAAATCTTCAAAGAATTTTTTGTTCAGATAATTGGCTTCAGTAAACTTATCGAGGGAATAGTTAATCTGCTTTTCAAAATCATTCACCACTGTTTCAATCCGACTGGCCTGCCGTTCAATACTGGCCATCTGTAAATTACTGGTCAGCAAATCCCGCAGATAAGTCCCTAGTTTATCGCCCTTCAACTGAGCCAAACGTTCATATTCTTGTGCAACCTGATTGTCTAATCTGACGGCAACGGTTCGAGTACTGTTCATGAAAAACTCCTATCATTTGTTTTCAATCTAAGCACCTAATTTCTAAAAAGTAACTATCAAATATAAGTAAACACTGTATTAAGTTTTAATGATTACAGGTTAAATATCTAATATAAAAAGAGAAATTTATATAAAAGCGTAAACAAAGGTGATTACAAGCTATCTTATTGTTTTGTAAGTAAATATTGCACTTAATCTGCAACAAAAAGTGTTTACATCTAAGCCTATGAAATACAATAAAAATCATGATAAAAGCGTAAACGCTTTCCAGACACATCAAAAACCGCTGTATCCCTTATAGCATAAGGCTTTAGAGCCTTTATCTTTAGATGCGTGGTGTGTGAACCAAAAATTGCCGGTATGTACCGGCTCCCAATCCATTTAATTGACTTAACTGACAGTAAAGATAGTGCTTGGCCAAAAGAGATCCTGACTATTGTATTTTTAAGAGAAAAATCTATAAGCGAAAACTCTAGCCTACAGGTCAAAAATAAAACCTAAGTTAAAACGCTCTCACATGCGATTTCAGCCACATTTTTACATAAGACATAGAATCGACTATTGAAATGAGTAATCAGGTCAAAAAACGCAAATGAGCGCCAAATAGAGACTATTTTTATTCTAATCGGGATGAATAGAGTGAGTGTCTACGAGCGAAGCACCAAAATTCGCACCTCGACTCTCTGAAAAACAGCTTTTTAGGCTGTGAAGCCTAAATAAGCGTAAATCACATGCAGAAAATTGGGCCTAGATCGAGCGTAGCGAGTAAAAAAGCTTTATGAGCGAAGCGAATTCCGAGTTTCTTTTGCTCTTGTTTTTGCTTTTTCTCAAAGTCACAACAGGATGATCTAAAAAATTGCCCCACGAATCGAGCGAAAGCGAGATTCAATAGAGTTTGAGCGTAGCGAAAACCAAGGGCAATTTTTTCAAACGTATTTTTAATTATTTTTATATCTTTTAAATCTTTTCATTGAGCTGTATCCCTTATGGAGCAAGCCTTTCAACGTTCAACTATGACGGATTGACTACTAACTATGACGGATTGACTACTAACTATGACGGATTGACTACTTAACTATGACGGATTGACTACCAAATATGACAAGTATATAGTTGTCATATATAAAAGAAAATCAATGGTTTTATT
>NZ_JBZAYQ010000007.1:0-5594 GCF_058243025.1 Acinetobacter sp. 797_lipA
ACGGCTACAGCCATTTTATGCGCCAGTGGATTTAGATCGAGTGGATCTGTTTAAGCAGATTACCAATGCAGAACATCAACTATATGATCCCGATGATCCGAACAATCAGCAGCTTTTAATCAATAAGAAGAACTTACCCAAGGATGTGAAGGATTTTAAAGATCAGTTACACCAAAGGATTTACCAAGCTGTAGTCGATGGCAAAGTTGCCGATCGGCAAAAATTGGTTGAATGGCTTGAATCGAATGAAATCAAAGTCACCCGACAAACCCAAAAATCAATATCAATCGAAAATCCATACGAGGGCGCAACACGTCCTATCCGTTTAAGTGGAGAGGTTTATGAGCAAGGCTTTAGCGCTACTGGCGAATATCGACAAGAAGTACAACAGCGAATTGCAACGTACCGAGGAACAACTTCTGAGCGGTATCGAGCAAACGTCACAGATTATCAAAGACAGCTTGAGCACAAGAGCCAATATCACAGCGACCGCTATCCAGCAGTCAGACGAGAAATTAGCGCAGAACCTACAGAACAGCTCACAGCAGATCGAGAAGCAGCTCGACCAGTACCAAGCCTTGCTACAGTCCAAATTGAGCCGTTTAAAGCAAATGAACGAGCAGATACAGACAAAAGAACAGCAAGTTCAGAACAAAAGCCTACTGAAACAGCTTACCACTTTGAATATGGCAATGATTTTGGGAGCTGCTATTTTAATTATTCTCATTATTGCGCTCGGTTTTATGGGCAAAAGCAAGTACAACGAGATACGGACACTCAATATGACCATCAACGAGAAACAAATGCGAGTGGATCACCTGAACCGATCGGGGGGCAGTTTGACGTTCAGCACATGCAGACAGCAAAACAGCAAAGCCCAACGTCTATGTATTCAGATCAACAAGGACGCAGGGGATTGGCAGAACAACTTCATGGTGCCGATGGGGTATTAAGTGATGACCGAATTAGAAACACAGTTATTGAAAATCATCGAAGAACAACAGCAGCAATTACAGCAACAACAAACTCAGTTGCAGCAGCAACAGCAGAGTTTAGACGTGATGCAAAAGAAAATTATCCAAGCCTTATCAGCACAATCAAAGGCAATGGAGAGCGTACAGACAGACTTAGTGCAAACACAAAAGTCATTATCGACAATACAGACACAATTTCACGAATTGGAAAAAAATACAGCGACCTATACCGAGCAGATCAATGGCAAAGTCAGGGAGATGAGCCAAATTACAACGAATTACGAGGACGTACTGGAGAAAATCTCAACCACACAACGGTCAGTCTCGTCACAAGTAGCCAAAGCTCAGCAGAATTTGCTCGAAACGTCCGAACTATTGAAGCGAATATCGTCCAAATGAAGGAACGGAAAAAGGAAATGGAGCAGCCCCAACCTAAGCGAGATCGGGGCATGAATTTTGGCATGTAGGGTTTATGCTCGATTCCGACTGTTGCTAATCAAAAATATGGAACAATGATTAAATATTAGGCGTGAAACGTGAAGAATCAATAAAAAAGCCCGACTTAGACAAGTTAGGCTTTTTTATTGATTGTAAATTATTGAAATAATTAAACTAATTTTGTATTTATGTGCACTAATGTGTGCACATAAAAGCGGAGACTTTAATTTGGTAGGGTTCTTTAAGCCCAGTCATTTCATCCTAATCATTTGGTCGAGTGACAATTGGAAAAGTTGAGTCTGGACGTTTAAACATTGCAAAGAATTTTCCAATTTCCAATGGATTGCCTTTGACTTTACTTTCGTTAGAAAGCAGGACTTTTACCCCTTTTATTTGACCTGTAATCATTTTTAGATATAAGGGCTTGGTTACGGTTAATGTTGGGCAATCCGATGCCAAATCTTTACTGTCATCATGACGCTTAAACTGCATGATTGAGTTTTCAACCCATAATGAAAAATTCTCTTGGGTATCCGACAAAACCAGATTGATACACTGGTTTTCATTTTTTAAATTTTCCACATCTAAATTTGTCGCCATGGCTTCAAGAAATCTTTCAGTTGGCGTGTGAATCAATAAATCACTCGGATCAGATGTATTTTGTAGGGGTACATTATTTTGTAGCTCTTGAGCACCCACCAAAAAGAAATTACGCCAAGTTGAAGCCTCAGCAGCATAGCCCAATTGACGATACGTATTTGCCAATAAGTCTTTTGCTTGTTGGTTTTGAGGGTTATTCAACACAATATGTTTTAAAATCTCGGCAGCCCATCTATAGTCAGCTTGAGCATAGGCATCCCGCGCATTTTTTAATGCATTATTCTCCCCACCTGCCAACTCAATATATTTTTTTGCAACAGCTTTAGGCGGTAATGGATCTAAATTGGAAGGATGAGCATCGAACCATCCCATATAGTATTGGTATATCGCTTTTACATTATGCTTTAAGGTTCCATAATAGCCATGCGCATATAGCTTTTGATCAAGTGCCGCTGGAAGCTGAATTTTCTCGGCAATTTCAGCACCATTAAAACCAGAGTTCATATATCTCACCGTCTGATCATGTGTGAACTTATAAACATCTCGCTGGGTTTTAATAAAATCTTGAATATTGTCATTGCCCCAGACAGGCCAATGATGTTGTGCAATCAATACATCGGATGCTTTGGCATGCTGCATTGCTTGGTCTAAATAGCCTACCCATTTTAAGGCATCACGGACTTTGGCACCGCGGAGGGTATAAAGATTATGCATGGTATGCGAAAGAATTTCTGCGCCATTATAAAGTTTCAGTGATGGGATAGAGAAGGTTAACTCTGCTGGCGCTTCTGAACCCGGCACGTTATAAAACACAAAATCCAAACCATCAATGGTCATTTTCTGTTCTGCTTGGGTGATCAGTTGTGTAGGCTCAAGGATTCCCATTTTCCCAACAGCAACAGCCTTACCTAAACCTGTATCCACCAATCCTTCAGCATTCTTTGGTAAAAAGGTTCCATACATATAGGTCGCACGACGTATCATGGCTGAACCTGCCATCAAATTTTCACTGGTCGCTTCTTCCATAAAGCCTTGTGGCGCAATAATTGGGGTTTTTCTAGCGTTAATTTCTTCTGTAGAAAGAACGCCTAATGCACCACCAAAATGATCGATATGGCTATGGGTAAAGATAATGGCTGAAATTTTTTGCTCACCTAAATGCTGCCTAGCAAATTTAAGTGCTGCTTCAGCCGTTTCTTTAGAGGTTAATGTATCCACAATAATCCAGCCAGTATCACCCTGAATAATGGTCATATTTGCCAAATCAAAACCACGAATTTGCCAAACTCGATCTGTCACTTTAAATAGACCAACATTATTGTTGAGCTTTGCTTGTCGCCATAGTGCAGGATTAACAGTATTTGGTGCTGGATCATTTAAAAAATTAAACGCATCAAAATCCCAGATCACATTGCCTTTTTCACTTTTAATTTGACCTGTTGGCTTGGCAATAAAGCCTTTTTGCGCATAATTAAACTCTGTCATATCGTCTAAATTATATTTCGTTTTATACGCATTATTTGATTCAATGACCGCTTTTTCGACTTGTCCATTTGCTGCAAAAACAGAAAATGGCAAAATAAACATCAATGAAACCGTTAAAAATTTAACTTTCATTGTCTTTCCTTCTTCAAAATATCCATAAATGTTGATTTCCTTGTCTATACTATTTTTGATATGTGTTGAATTAATAGAAGCTTTTCAATTCAAACATTATAATAACAGCCATCATTTTTTATGATGGAATCATAAAATAATATTTTACAAGAATATACCTGTTTTTATTAAAACTACGCAGTCCTTATTGGGCATGAGTTAGTAGGAGAGAAAAATAAAAATTTTGTTAAAACCTAAAGAAAAACCCCTCTGAGTCTTGCAACTTAGAGGGGTTTTGTCTTAAATTTGGTGGTACGCAGTTATTTGATGTTCGAGCATCAAGTAACGAAGATCATAAGGTTTGACGACCGTTATGATTTCACCTTTCGGCTTGTACCGCTTTTCAAATTCTATCAAATTGATAAAAAATGGCAAGCATTGTATCAGTAAAAAGTCTTTCGTTACCTGACTCTCGTTCATCCAATAAGCAATACATAGACAGTATTCGAGCCTTATCAGCTTCTGTGCATCCTTTTTAAGGAAGATATGCGGTGCATGTGGAGGGAATAAGTGTCACTGGTGCATCGTAGCGATAGTGAAAGCTGAGAAGCAGGAGCTGAACCGTTACAGGGGAATCCCACAAAAGCGGAGCGTTGAGAGTAGTTGTATAGGTTGGTTAAGTTGCATGTTGGAGAAATCCTCGCAGAGATACCGCCATACTTCGACAGGGAGCGCGTGGGGAGAGGTGCAGTACCTTTAGTCCTTGTCTGCCATGTATGTGAAGCATGGTGCGGATACGACCGATGCGTGGCTCCGTCAGCCTAATCAGGTTAAATCGGCAATACTTAGGGGATGTGTTATTTTTTGAATGACAGCCCTTAGGGAGAGTATTGCCGAAACTCTCTCAACGCTCACCATCTGCCTGAGCAAAGCGAGGGCTGTGGTGGTGGTGAGAAAGAGTTGAGTGCTATTGTTTTACAAGATTTATGCCAGTTCTTATTAGGGTTTATATACTGTATCATTTGATTAAATTTTAGTATAAATAATTCTTTCCCTTTTTAAATAAGCAAGGATACACAGTTACCCCTATTTCACTTCATTTAATAGTGCTAAGCTGTGACCTTGATCAGGGGCTTCACCCCCGATACCCCCGAAAACCGGTTTAAAGAAAAATCAAAGATTTTCCTCTAAACCGGTTAGACCAAGAATGGGATTGTTCAAGTGGAAATAGATTCAGTAACTAAACAGAAAGTAGTACGGGAACGGACGTTTAAAGTCAGACTTTCAGAATCAGAATATCAATTGCTCGATGCCAATAATCCTTTTGGTTCAATCGCAAAGTTGCTACGTCAGTCAGCAGTAGATAAAGCAACAAAGATTTATAATTCCAAAGCAGATGATGCTGAAAAAATTAAATCAACAAAGATTGTTGAATCTTCATATAGCAAGACAGAGAGAAATTTAATCCTAGAATTGGGTCGTATAGGTAATAACGTGAATCAGATTGCCAAAGCGATTAATACGGATATTGCAGGGACAGGTACTTTTGACAAAGTGAAGTTACTTCATTTGTTGATTTCCATAGATCAACAACTTCGGGAGTTACGACCAGATGATCGTTGATTTTTTTAGACATGGTTCAGGATTATCTAAAGGTTGTCTAGATTATTTGCTTGGTGAAGATAGAGAGCGAGAACATGCACAGGTTTTAAGTGGTGATGTTGACTTGACCGCTCAACTGATTGATAGCAGTCCTTTTGCCAAGAAATATACCAGTGGTTGTTTATCCTTTTACGAGCATGCTTTATCTGACCAGGATAAACAGCAGATCATGCAAAATTTTGAGGAATGCCTTTTCCCTGGTCTCGATAAAGATCAGTACCAAATTTTATGGGTACAGCACCAAGATAAGGTGAATCAAGATACTGGAGAGACACGGCTTGAGCTGAATTTTGTGATTCCAAACGTTGAGCTTTCGACAGGCAA